>JAIWOB010000157.1 GCA_020217065.1 Chloroflexota bacterium
ATGACTTTCACGCCGGCGTCGGCGGCTTTGTCGACCGAGGTGACGATGGCGTCGCCGTCTTCAGCGACCACAATCAGACCCTTGACGCCCTGGCTGACCATGTTGTCAATCTGGTCGTTTTGCAGTTTGACGTCATGATTGGCTTCGGCGGAGAGGACTTCGTAGCCTTTTTCTTCCAGCAGCTTGCGCATCAGGACTTCTTCGTTCTTCCAGCGTTCGGTGGCGAAGTCGGAGAACGAGAGACCGACTTTGATTTTTCCGCCGCTGGCGCTTTGTCCGCCGCCGCACGCTACAAGGAGGGACGAAAGGATGACCATCAGGGAAATGATTGTCATCAAGATTCGATTGGATTTCATTTCAAACTCCTTCTTGAAAAGTTGATTTTTTGAGACGTTGATTTTGAATGTAATGTAAGTCGTTTTTAGCGCGCACCTCCATAAAGTTGAAAAGAAATTTGATAAAAGATGATATTGCGCGGACGCTTTTAACTAATCACCATTTCGCGCAAAATATCGTCCAGGACGACCGCCACCGCGCCCAAGACGCAGGCGCCGGTTCTGCGCTCCGAAAACCCAATGCGCAGGGTTTCGGTGGCGGGCTGCAGGGCGTTGGAAAAGATGGCGTCTTCGATAATGGATTGCATAATGTCTTTGGCTAAGATAAACGCTCCCCCAATCACGACCAAATCGGGGTTGAAGATGTTGACGAGGTCCGCAATGCCAACCCCTAAATTGAAGGCGACTTCTTCGATTGCCTTGCGGCAGATAAGGTTTCCATTTGAAGCGAATTGAACGACAATCTCAAAGGTGAGGTTGTTGAGGTCGCCCAAGCAGGCGTCTAAAAGAGACTGGTCGGGGTGGATTTGAAATTCCTTCTTAACCCTTTGTAAAACTGCCCGCGGACCAACTTGAGTTTCCCAACAGCCGATGCGCCCGCAGCCGCATTGTTCTCCTTGCGGGTCGCGCTGGATATGACCGATTTCGCCGCCGTAGCCGTGACCGCCGCGAAATAACCTGCCGTCAATCATGATTCCGCCGCCCAAACCGATGTCGGACGTCAAGGCAACGAAGTTTTCCACGTTTCGGGCTGCGCCAAAGTAATATTCGCCGAGCGCAGCCAGATTCGCCTCATTATCAATGTAAATGGGGAGGTGAAAACGCTGATTCCAAATCAATCGCAGGGGCAGGTTTTTCCAGCGCAGGTTGGGAGCGACGATTAAGTTGCCCTGGCGGACGTTGACCAATCCCGGCAAACCGACGCCAATTCCCAAGGGGCGCAAATTATTTTTTTTGGCAACCGCCAGCGCCTGGTCTATGAGTTTTTCCGCTTCGCTGATAATTTCTGTTTGAGACTGCGAAAGAGAAGTTTCCACCCTCGTTTCCCACAACGCTTCCGCGACAAAGTTTGTGAGAAGAACTGAAATGAAATTTACCCCGATTTCAACCCCAACTACCGCGCCGCCGTCGGGTCTTAACCTCAAAAGGATAGACGGACGCCCGATTTTTGAATCTTCCAGCGTATCTTCGAACACCAGCCCGTCTTCGAGCAGGGTGTTGACGATATTGGAAACCGTGCCGCGGGTTAATCCTGTCAAATTTGCCACCTGTGCGCGGGAAATTGGCGCGTGGAGGCGCAAAGTATTGAGGATAAGCGAACGATTTATCTTTCTTACCTTTTCTTGGTCGCCAGTAATCATGGTTGGGGAAGGTGTTTGTTTATTTGTTAAATAAACTAACTGTAAAAAATTATACTGATTATTTTATAAAAATCAAGCGTCAATTTTTTAAGAATTAAGGGTATTTAGGTGTAAATTAGTAAAAATGCCAATGCGCTGAAGCATTGGCATTTTGGGTTTGGCGAATAGATGGCGGGCGGTTCAACCTTTTAGCGAGCCAGCCAGCAAGCCGCGCAGGAAGTACTGTCCCAGGAAGATGTAAACCAACAAGGTGGGGAGCGCCGCAAGCAGCGACCCAGCCATTTGGACGTTCCAGGCAATAATTTGACTGCCTGCCATGTTGTTAAGCGCCACCGTAATGGGCCACTGCTGATTGCCAGTTAAAACTACGGCGAAGAGAAAGTCGTTCCATGCGGAAGTGAATTGCCAGATAAGCACCACCACAAAACTAGGAATCGAAATGGGAAGGAGAATGTAACGGTAAATGCCCAGCATATCCGCCCCGTCCATCTTTGCCGCTTCCAACAATTCCTGCGGCAGGCTGGCGTAATAATTGCGAAAAGTCAGCGTGGTAATGGGAATCCCGTAAATGATATGCGCCATTGCCAGCCCCAGAAGTCCTTTGACCCCTACCGCGTTCATGAATTGAACCAAAGGAATGAGGATGCTTTGATAGGGGATAAACATACCGAAGAGGATAAGCGGGAAAATAATATCCGCGCCGCGAAATTTCCATTTGGCAAGGATGAACCCGTTCAACGACCCGAGCATGGAAGAAAGCAGAGTAGCGGGAATGACCATCTTGAAACTGTTCCACAGGTACGGCGAGAGTTTGTTGTAGGCTTCGATGTAATTATCGAGCGCCAGTCCTCGCGGAAGATTCCACATCGTCTTAAGGTCAATTTCTTCGAAGCCCTTAAACCCCGTTACCAGCATCACATACATCGGAAGCAGGTAGAAAATCGCCATGGCGACCAGCGGCGCGTAAAGCCAATATTTGCCAAAGTTGCGCGCGGTTTTCATTGTTCAGCCTCCGTTTTGAGCGTGTAGCGGATGTAGGGAATAATGAGAATCGCAACGCTTATCAGCAGCAGGATTCCGATTGCCGCGCCGCGCCCGTAAAATAAACCGTCGAAGGTGGCTTGCCACATGTAGATGGCTGGCACATCGAGAGGAAGTTGCTTGCCCGCCACGGCAATAATCAGGTCGAAAACCTTGAGCGACATATGTCCCAAAATAATTAATACCGAAAGCGTCACCGGCGCAAGCAGCGGAATCATGATATACCGATAAATCTGAAATTCATTCGCTCCGTCTATTTGCGCGGCTTCCTTTAGTTCATGCGGAATGGCGCGCAAGCCTGCCAGATAAAGCGCCATGGTGTAACCGGACATTTGCCAGATGGCCGCAAGCGCAATTGCCGCAATGCCCCAATTGGGGGTGGTGTGCCAGGCGTTAGCCAGGCTTTCCAGCCCGATATATTTTAAGAGCAAGTTGAACCCGCTCATGCGCGACCCCATCGCGGGGTTCATCAGCCAGCGCCAGACTGTGCCGGTGACAATGTAAGAAATCGCCATGGGAAACAAAAACAAACTTCTAAAAAATCCTTCGCCCTTCAGTCCCTGGTCGAGCAATACCGCAAGAAAGAACCCAAGCAGAACGCTGCCAACGACAAACACCCCCGTAAAAATCAAAGTGTTGCGGATGTCCACATGAAAACGCGGGTCCGCAAAAAGTTCAAGATAATTTTTAATCCCGTTCCACGTATAGTCCGGAGTAAGCCCCTTCCACTTACTTAGCGATACGCGGACAGACCAGCCGATGAAAGCGTAGATGAAAATCAGAACCGCCAGGATGGAGGGAGAAACCAACAGGACGTTAAGAAAACGGTCTTTATCTCTGCGCATGATTTGTCTCTCGTATAAAAATGGGGCTTGGGTGGATTGAGGCTCCGCGCGCGCGGAGCCTCAATCATTTTAGCACAAGGCTGGTCTAATACAAGACTATTTGCAAGGTCCCGAGCTCGCGCAGGCGGCGACCAGAGCGGCTTGGAAGGTTTCAACGTTCTGGTCGGCGATAAACAAGCCGAGGGCGGTGTCAATCTCTGTCTTCCAAGAGTCGTTGGCGACCACGCCATGAGTGAGCGAGCCAACCACTACATTGCTCGCCCAATCTTCCATGGCAGACTGGAGATATTCGCCAAAGAGCGCTTTGTCGCAGTCGGTGCGGGCGCAGATGGAGCCCTTGACGGGGTTGAACGCTTCCTGTCCTTCCTTGGAACCGGCAATCTTCAACCAGGCGGTGGCGCCTTCGGGGTCGGGCGCGCCGACGGCGAGGACGAAGGAGTCAGAAAGGAACTGGAAGACGCCGGCGGAGCCGGGGGTCGCAGCCCAACCATAGTCGGTCTTGGGGGCTTTGCCCAATTCGCGGAAGTAGCCTTCCGCCCAGTCGCCCATCACATTGAAGGCGGCGTCGCCGTTCACAACCAACTGTGCGGCATCCTGCCAGGAAAGCGAGGCAGAGTCGGTGTTGGCATAGGTGAGGACTTTCTTGTAGTTTTCGAGGGCTTTGGTTACGTCGGCGCTTGCCCAGTCGGTGGAGCCGTCCCATAAGCCGTTGTACTTCTCAGCGCCGAGGGTGCCGAGCAGGACGGTCTCGAGCAGGTGCATCTTGGTCCATTGTTCGCCAAGGGCGAGAGGTTGGACGCCGGCGGCTTGCAGTTTGTCCATGGCGGCAAACCATTCATCCATGGTGGTGGGAACTGCCACGCCGTTGGCTTCGAGCAGGCTGGGGTTGTACCACAACACGTTTGCGCGGTGGATGTTTACCGGCACGGAATAGATATTGCCATCCTGCGAGATGAGAGGGATAAGAGTTTCCGGCATAACCTCAAGCCAGCCTTCGGCTTCATATAAGTCGTTCAGCGGTTCAATTTGTTTGCCGGCGACGTAAGTGCCAATCAATTCCTGACCGGCGTGTCCCTGCCAGCTGTCGGGCGGGTCGCCAGCCTGCAGGCGGGTGGCGAGGACGGCGCGCGCATTAGTGCCGGCGCCGCCTGCAACGGCGGCATTGACGAATTCAATGTCGGGATATTGCGCTTGGAAGACCTTAATCATGGCTTCGAGACCAGCGGCTTCGCCGCCGCCCGTCCACCATGAAAAGACTTCCACTTTACCGCCGGCGGCGGGGGCTTCAGCGGCGGGCGCCTCGGTGGCGGGGGCTTCGGCGGCGGGCGCCTCGGTGGCGGGGGCTTCAGCAGCGGGCGCCTCGGTGG
>JAIWOB010000113.1 GCA_020217065.1 Chloroflexota bacterium
GTGCCTGTGGCGCTGGAACAAGGCTCGAAGTTCGCCATTCGCGAAGGCGGTCTGACGGTTGGCGCAGGCGTCGTCACCAAGATTATCGAATAAGAAGGCGCAGGTAGAGCAAGATGGCTTCCAAAAAGAAAGATATCCGCCCTGTGATTACGCTGCAATGCAACGAATGCAAAGAGCGGAATTACACCACCGAGAAGAATCGCCGCAACGACCCGAATCGGTTGGAATTTAGCAAGTATTGTCCGCGCTGCCGCAAGCATACGCAGCACCGCGAAACCAAGTAGTCTGATAGTCCAATAGTCCCTAGTCTCATAGGCAGCCAATGACTATGAGACTAGGCGACCAGAAGACTATAAGACGAAATTAGGCCAGTAGCTCAATTGGTAGAGCACTCGTCTCCAAAACGAGCGGTTGTGGGTTCAAGTCCTGCCTGGCCTGCCTCAGGCAAACGCCGCTGTCTGGCGGCGTTTTAGCCGTAAGTCAAAGTAAGGAGAATTGCCTTGGCTGAAAAGGAAAAGAAAGTCAAGAAGAGCGAAAACGCAATTCAGCGTTATATTCGTGAAACGACAGGCGAACTTCGCAAAGTCAACTGGCCCACTTGGCCCGAAGCGCGGCGTCTTACCGGGCTGGTTCTTTTGGTCATGCTTGTTGTGGGATTCTTTCTTGCGGGCGTGGATTACTTTTCCAGCGTGTTAATTAACCTCGCGCTTGGAATCTAATTTTGAAATGAGGATGTGATGGAGTCGTCGGAATCGCAAGAGCAGTTTGAAAGGGATGCGGCGGACTTGTCCGCGGAACAACCCGTCTCAGAGGCGGGACATGACTCTGCGCCCGCTTTTGATTCCGCCCTCCCCGTTCAGACCGAGCCGCAAGCGGAGCCGCCCTCTGTCGACTCTTCATCCGAAGGACCCGCCTGGTACGTCATTCATTGCTATTCCGGGTACGAAAACAAGGTGCGCCATAATCTCGAACAACGCATTGAGACGATGGGCATGAAGGACCAGATTTTCGACGTGGTGATTCCCACTCAGGAGGAAATCGAGGTCAAAGACGGAAAACGCCGCACGGTGGAACGCCACATTTTCCCCGGTTACTTGCTGGTCAACATGACTTTGTCTGAAGAGTCTTGGTATGTAGTGCGGAATACGCCCGGCGTCACCGGCTTTGTGGGAATGGGAAACACCCCTACGCCGCTGCGCCCCGAAGAAGTGGCGCAGATTGTGAAACGTATGGAAGCCGAAGCCCCAACCGTCAAGGTCTCCTTCAAAGTCGGCGAGCGCGTTCGCATTGTGGACGGTCCGTTCAACGACTTTCGCGGGGTGGTTTCCGAGATTGATATGGAGCGCACGAAGGTGCGCGTGATGGTCAGTTTCTTTGGGCGCGAAACGCCCGTGGAATTGGACTTTTTGCAGGTCGAAAAGGCATAACCAGGTATGCGGTAATTTGTAACGGACGGCTGCGCCGGTTACGGATTGCCGGTTTGGTGGGAGGGTCTCCCAAAATGGCCCGTTATAACCACGTAGGAGTAAAAAATGGCAAAGAAATTAAAAGCGATAGTACGTTTACAGTTGGAGGCGGGGAAGGCAAACCCTGCGCCTCCCGTTGGTCCCGCGCTGGCGAGCCATGGCATCAACATCATGGCGTTCTGCAAAGAATATAACGCCCGCACGTCCAATCGTCAGGGAGAAGTTCTCCCGGCGGAAATCACCATTTACACCGACGGTTCGTTCACTTTTGTCCTTCGCACGTCTCCCGCCGCCGTGTTGCTGCGTAAAGCCGCGAAAATCGAAAAAGGCTCCGGAGTCCCGAACAAGGAAAAAGTCGGCAAGGTGACCCGCGCCCAAATCAAGGAAATCGCCGAAGCCAAGATGAAAGACCTGAATGCGATTGACCTTGATGGGGCGATGAAGCAAATTGAAGGCACAGCCCGCTCGATGGGCATCGTCGTCACAGAGTAAGTTTGTGGGAGGGTTGTTGGTCTGAGCGTCGAGGAGCCTTATCGTCTTATGATTTTATAGAAGACGGTCTGGTTCCACGAACTGCCTGACGAATTCAACCCGCTGGCACCACGGAGGAAAAAATGGCAAAACACGGAAAGAAATATCTGGCGGCTCTCGCCAAAGTTGATTCTCAAAAAGTCTATTCGGCTGCGGAAGCCGTCGCGCTGGCGAAGGAAACTTCGATTACCAAATTCGATTCGACCATCGAAGTTCACCTGCGCACCACGCTTGACTCGCGCCAGGCTGACCAGCAATTACGCGACGTGGTCGTCCTGCCGCATGGACTTGGCAAGACCGTCCGCGTGCTGGTCTTTTCTCAAGGCGAAGGCGCCGCCGCCGCCCGCGCCGCCGGCGCCGACATGGTCGCCGACGACGACGAATCCTTGAAGAAAATCGAAGGTGGTATGTTGGATTTCGATGTGGCAATCGCCACCCCCGACGCAATGGGCAAGGTGGGGCGTTTGGGGCGCGTGCTTGGTCCGCGCGGTTTGATGCCTAACCCGAAGGCTGGCACCGTCGTTCCCGCCCAGGATGTCGAACGCGCCATTAAGGAAGCGAAGGCGGGTCGCGTGGAGTTTCGCCTCGACAAAACCAACAACATCCATGTCATTATCGGCAAGGCGTCTTTTGACGCCGGCAAATTGCTGGAGAATTACGCCGCCTTGATGGATGCCATCAATAAAGCGCGACCGTCTGGCGCGAAGGGCAACTTTATCAAGCATATTACCATCGCTTCGACGATGGGTCCCGGCGTCAAAGTTGACCCGAACGAAAACATTGGAGGCTCCAGGTAGAGATACCTGTTTTCTCGAAGACCGCTTCGCCAATGACAGCGGGCGTCCCATTTTTGGGGCTTAATTTCCCGCCCAGGTGAAGGCTAACGCAAATTACGGCGCAAAAGAGCCGATTCCCTCTTGGACTCTCCGGGATGGAAGTTGCAAAAAGTCTTTGCCTGCGCAAGCGGCAAGACTTTTTTATTGAAAGGAGGTGAATTCCCTTTGGCAATTTCAAAGCAACGCAAGGAAGAGGCGCAAGCCCGCTATGCGGAATGGATTGAGCGCAGTCAAGCCGTTATTCTTGTGGAATATAGCGGCGCCAATATGAAGGCTCTGGACGCTATTCGTTCCAAAATCCGCGAGAGCGGCGGCGAATTTCACGTCGTCAAAAACACGCTCGCCCGCCGCGCGCTGGCGGAGCATGGGATGGATTTTCCCAAGGACTATCTGGTGAAGTCCACCGCCATTTCGTTTGCCTTTCAAGACCCCGCCGCCACCGCGAAAGCGTTGACGGAGGCGACGAAAGGCAATGAATTTGTAAAAGTGAAGGGCGGCTTGATGGGCGGTAAGCCCCTGAATCCCGCCCAGGTCAAGGCTCTTTCAGAGATGCCGCCGCTGCCCGTGATGCGCGCTACGCTGCTGGGCGTTTTGCAGGCGCCCGCCGGCAAACTCGTCCGCACGCTTGCGGAACCCGCCCGCGGTCTGGCTGCCGTCATCAATGCGCGCGTTGAAGCCGCTCAGGCTTCCGCTTAGTCTCGATTTGGTTTGACAATTTCAATTTTTCAATTATCTAGCAAGGAGCGCTAAACAATGTCCGAAAAACTCGCAAAACTCGTGGAAGAACTTTCCACGCTTTCCGTCCTTGAGGCGGCTGAACTGGTCAAGATGCTTGAAGAGAAGTGGGGCGTTTCCGCCGCCGCGCCGGTGGCTGTCGCCGCTGTAGGCGGCGGAGCTGCCGCCGCCGCCGAACCCGTCGAAGAGAAAACTGAATTCGACGTGATTATCAAAGACCCCGGCGCCAAGAAGATTGACGTCATTAAGGTTATCCGCCAACTGACCAGCCTCGGTCTCGGCGAAGCCAAAGCCCTCGCCGAAACCGCCGGCGGCAAGATTCTGACCGGCGTCGGCAAGGATGCCGCCATGGACGCCAAGAAGAAACTCGAAGAAGCCGGCGCGAACATCGTCGTCGAGTAAGATTCTTTACGCGGACAAACAAAACGGCTTGCGCGCGCAAGCCGTTTTTGATTTTCCTTCCCGGTTTCTTTTGAAGCGAGGGGCTTTTACTTTGGCGAAAATAGAATATCCTCCACGGGCGTGGACATTCGGATGCGACGGCCCTCAAAAGTCATCAGGTCGGCGAGGGATTTCTTTTTTGCGCCGTCCCACAAGACGAGATTATCCCTTTGTTTTTTCATGTACTCTTCCAACTTGTTGAAGTCTGAATAGTTTTCATAAAACCCCACCAGCCGACGAAACAACTTGGGGAAAATCAAATTATCTTCCTGAAGGGTGCGGATGTCGAGCAGGGTGAAGTCGGAGGTGCGGTCAATAGACCAGATGCCGCGTTTCGTCGCCCGCGCCCGCGCCACCACCGCGCGGATTTTTTCCGCAAAGACCCTGTCGGTTGTGGTGTAGAAAGTCGGGTAAACCAAGCCTTCGCGCGCCAGTTGGAAATTGACTGAATCTTCAACGGGAAGTTCGCTTGAGTCCATCACCGCCCCATCCGTGAGTTTGGCGTTTTTGGGGAAGACATAGCTGACAGGGCGTCCAAAGCGGTCTATCGAGGCTGAGGCGATGAACCCCGCCTTTCCGTCGTTGGCGTCCACGACTTGGGTGAGGCTCAGGCTATAGGTTACGGCGTCAATCCGCAGGATTTCAAGCATGGCTTCGAGCGCCGCCAGGGCAAAAGCGCGCGGTTGATGATAGCCTTCGTAGTGCGTTTCCAGCGCGTCAATCGCTTCGATGCGTAACTGCTTCTTCTTCGCCGCTTTATCGGCGGGCGTCCCCCATTTGAAAAAATCCCAATGAGAAGGGTTTGCCGCCTGAAAACGAATGGAATCCCCGTCGGGTTGAAACCCTTTGATGTGAAACGCGCCTGCAATGACCTTGTATTGTGTCATGACTGCCTCCAATGCTTTCATTATAGAAAGTTTTAAGCCAAATGCAAGCGAATCGCCGGCGATTTTTTTCTAAAACGAGAGGCGTGAAATTCATTCGAGGCTTTGTCTTTGCGTTTCAACGAGGCGGCGGGCTTCTTCCGCCAGCCGCCGAATTTCGTCGAATCTGCCTTCCGCAATCAGGGAGCGTTTTGCCATCCAGGAACCGCCCACCGCATGGACTTTTTCCATCCGCAGGTAATCGGCGAGGTTTTCGAAGCGGACGCCGCCCGTTGGGATAAACCTGACCTGCGGAAAGGGGTCTGAAACGGCTTGGATGGCTTTCAACCCGCCCATGGTTTCGGACGGAAAGAACTTAAACAGGGTCAGCCCGAGGTTCAGTCCGCGCATGATTTCGGTGGGGGTGACTGCGCCAGCCAGGATGGGGATGGTATTTTTCTGCGCCCAGAGGACGACATCTTCCGCCATGCCCGGAGAAACGAGAAATTGCGCGCCTGCGTCTCGCGCCTCCTGCGCCTGTTTCAAGTTGACGACGGTTCCCGCGCCGACCAGCGTATCGGGCAGGCTGCGGGCGATGTTCCGAATCGAATCCAGCCCCGCTTCGGTGCGGAGGGTGACTTCGGCGATGGGCAAACCGCCAGCGGATAAGGCTTCCGCTGTGGGGACGGCATGGGCGGCGGAATCAATCTCAAGGACGGGGATGACGCCGATGGCGTGAAAACGGTCGAAGATAAACGTATTCATTAAAACGCCAAAAACCTTGCGGGATTTTCGACCAGCATGGACTGGATGCGGCTCTCGCTCACTCCCGCGCTGCGCAGGGAAGGGATGAAATCGAGCAATATCTGCGCCAGCCCATTTGTGCGCGGATTGTAGACATGCCACGCAGACTTCCGCGCCGTGTCGCCAGACAAAAGAATTTGATTGACATATCCCGCCGCAATCAAGTCTTTGATGAGCAGGACGCGTTCGCTGTCAAGCCAGTATTTGTTTTTGCCGACCTGGTCGAAGCCGAGAAATACGCCCAATCGAGCCAACTCAAGATAGGTCTCGCGCGGCAGTCCGCGGTCCAGGTGGCCGATGAGCATTCGCTCGAAGGGGACGCCCGCTTCGTTTAACAACTTCGCCTGCTCAACGGCAAACGTCCCCGCTTCGGTGTGGGTGGAGACGGGCGCGCCCGTGGCTTTGTGCGCCAAGCCGACTGCGTGAATAACTCGGCGTTCGCTTTCGGTTGCCGCATTCAGGCTGCTTGCGGCTTTGATGACTCCCGCCTTGATATCCGTGCCGCTCATACCCGACGCGATGTCTGTGACGATGCCGTCTGCAATCTCATCCGCCGATTTTCCAGCCAACGCCGCCGCGCTAAACTTCTCCTTATGGTGACCTGTGGCTGCAATCACGCGCAAGCCGGAGGCTTCCGCGATTTGGCGCATTTCAACGGGGCAGCGCCCGATTTCGGCGGTCGTCATCTCGACCAAAGCGTCCCCGCCCGCCAATTTGAAATAGCGCGCTTCCGCCACCGCCGCCGGGATGGAGTCAAAACCCAGGTCGGGGTCTTCGTCCGCGTAGGGTTCGGGGACGGACCAAATCAAATGTTCGTGGCAGGCGGTCACGCCGAGTTCAGACGGGGAAATATCTCCGAGGACGGTGCGAATTTTCATTAGAGAACCGCTCCCAATTTACGCAGGGTATCCTGCAAGTTTGATATTTTGATTTCGCGCGGGGGCTTGCCGTTTGCAATCGCCAAAGCCGCCGCCGCACCCGCGGCTTGACCCATCGCCATGCATTGTCCCATGCTGCGGACGGAGGCGTGGGCGTCGTGGTCCGCCGAGAGACAGCGACCCGCCACGAGCAGGGCGTCTACGGTTTGCGGCAGCAGGCAGCGATATGGGATGTGATACGTCTCGCCGTCGGGCAGATATTCCCAGCGGGTGTCCGCTCCCGCGTGATGTTCCTCGATGGGCGCGCCGCATTGGGCAATCGCGTCGTCGAACTTACGGGCGGATAAAACATCGGCGCGGGTCAGGCGATACTCGCCGAAGATGCGCCGGCTTTCCCGCACTCCAATTTGCACGCTCAAGCCGCCCAGCGACGCCTTTTCGTAACCCGGCGCGCGCTCAATCAGGAAGCGGGCGTATTCCATCGCCTGCCTGCGCCCTTCGATTTCGGCGCGGCTTAACTGCTCCACATCGTTTGGGTCAATATTTGCGACGCGGGTCATGTTGGTCGCCATTACGCCCTCGTGCGGGGTAATGTGTACGCTGCCTTCCTTGCGCGGCAGGTCGTATCCATCCGCAGAAGCCATCAGGGCGTGCAGTTCGCTTTTTTTGACCTGCTTTGCCCGCGCTGTGTCTACGTTGATAAGTTTGAAAGTCGTCGTCAGCGATTGAATTTTTCCATCCTTTGCGCTTTCGAACGGGACGCCGCAAGCCGCGGCGATATCCGCGTCGCCGGAAGCGTCAATGACCACATCCGCCATCAGTCGGAATAGCCCCGATTTGTTGGCGACGACGACTCCGCGCAGGATATTTTTCTCGACGATGACATCCACCGCCAGCGAGTGATATAGGATTTTGACTCCCGACTGGCTGGCTGCCGTTTCCCAGACCACTTTCAAAACTTCGGGGTCGTAGGTGATTCCCTGCCCGGCGCCGTAGGTGTTGGGGCGGTAAATGGCGGCTTTGCGGCGGAATAATTCATCCACAATTATGTCGGGGACGCCGCCCACGACCTTCCGCGCCTGCGAGCCGGGCGTATAAAAGCCATAGATGGTGTCCAATACCTGAGCGCTGATTCCGCCCATGAAGCCATAGCGCTCGACCAGAGTCGTTTGCGCGCCGAGCCTTGCCGCTGTGATGGCGGCGGTCGCGCCCGCCGAGCCTGAGCCGACGACGAGGATTTTTGTTTTGGGTAAGTCGGTGAGTTGACGGGAATAGGTGTACATTGAAAACTAAGGATGAATTATGAAGGATAAGGGATGAAGTTAGCGCGCCGTCCAGCCGCCATCCACGGTGAGAACCGCGCCGGTGACAAAAGACGAAGAATCCGATGCGAGGTAAAGCGCGGCGTTGGCGACATCCTGCGGCGAGCCAAAGCCTGCAGTCAGCGGCTGTAATTGAGTCAGCCGCGACTGGATGCGTTCGTTTTCCTGCGCGCGCCTGCTCATGGGGGTGGCAATCAAGCCGGGACAAATTACGTTGGCGCGAATTCCGCGCGGCGCATAGTACGAGGCAATCGAACGCGTCAGGCTGATGACTGCGCCTTTGCTGGCGGCGTAAGCGTGCGTGGCGAAGTCTTCGTCGCCGCCGACCAAGCCCAGTACGGAAGCCACGTTGACGATGACTCCGCCCCCCTGCGGGAGCATGGCTTGAAGCCCATACTTGCAGCAATAAAACATGCTGTCGAGGTTCAACGCCAGAGTCTTCTCCCAGCCTTCGAGCGTGCAGGCGTCGGCGGGACCGTCGCCCCATTTCCGTCCGCTGCCGCCGGCGACATTGACGAGAATATCGAGCCGCCCGAAGTTTGCGACCGCATCTTTGAAGGCTGATTCAACCTGCGGCGCGGAGGTCACATCCACGATTCGGCTGGCGTGATTTCCTTTCAGTAAACTCAAAGTTTCAGCGGCGCGCGATTCGTCGAGTTCAAAAACAGCCACCTGCGCACCCTGTTCGGCGAACAGCTTGGCTGTGGCTTGCCCGATGCCGCTCCCTCCGCCGGTGACGATTGCAACTTTGCCCGCTAAAGCGCTCATCGGCAGCCGCCATAGACTTTCTGTACACGGTCGCGGTAGTCGTCGTAACACTCGTCGAAACGCTTTTTCGACGCTTCGCTGCCAATGAAGAAACTGCTGGTCAGGACGATGGGCGGCTTTCCCAGGGCGGCGAGTTTTTCCGCGATGCGGCATTTCAAGGCGTTGGTGACCGCCGCCCCGCCGATGGTGGAGCCGGGACCGACGGGGTCTTCCAGCCCTTCCACGCGGATAAGCGCGTCGCCGCCGGGGGTGCAATTGTCTATCACAATGTCGGCGATGTCTATTAATTTCTTTCCGCTGCTGTGAAGCGCCCTGGACGAAGCGCAATGCTCCACCGAAACGACGGCAATCACGGGCAGGTTTTGACGTTTGGCTTCGAGCGCCACGTCAATCACCACTTCGTTGACGCCGCTGTTCGAGAACAAAATGAAACTGTCGGGCTGCGCAAAGACGAAGTTGCGCATGATGACGTTGCCAAAGCCTTCGACATGTTCGAGGAACATGGCTTGCCGCTGTCCGTTTGAGCCGACGACGAGATTATGATAGGTGAGCGAGAGTTCGACTATGGGATGGAAGCCGGGAAAACTCCCGTGACGCGGGAACATCTCTTCGACAAAGATGCGGGAATGTCCCGTGCCGAAGAGATGAACAAGCCCGTCCCCGGCGATGGTTTGGGCGCAAAGTTCGGCGGCGCGCTCGATGGCGTCCATCTGCGTGGCGCGGATGCGGGTTAGAATGGCTTGCGCCTGGTCGAGATATTTAAGAGCAGAGTTTGACATTTTTCACCCATAACCTCGCTCCATCGCGGACCAAGCCCGCGATGGAGCGGCAAAGATTAGTCGCAGCATGTTTGAGTGGTGCTGTATTCGTAGCGGTCGGCGCGGTAATAACTGGCGGAGTGTTCGATGATTTCGCCGTCGTCGAGGTAGGTGGTTGTGCCGACGAAAAGCAGGGGAGCGCCCTCCGCGACGTTCAATAACTCAGCGCGGTACTCGTCCGCGGCGACGGCGCGGACCACATGGTCAATGCGGTTGATGATGAGATGGTATTTCGTGGAAAGGATTTCATAAAGCGACTGATTGGCAAAATCCTGTTCTTCGATTGCGGGACAGCGCTCAATCAGCACGGTGCTGGTTTGGTGACAAATCGGCTCGTCGTCGCCGAGGCGCAGGCGCTCAAGAATAAAACAGGGCTTACCCTTCAGGGCTTGCAGCGCCGGGACATTTTCCGCGCTTACGATACCGGTTTCCGCGCTTAACGTGCGGGAGTGTGGTTCGCGTCCCATCTCGCGCATTTGCTGACTGAAACTTCGGTCGAGGAAAAACTGCGTGTGGCTGGGCTGCTGGCGGACAAATG
>JAIWOB010000116.1 GCA_020217065.1 Chloroflexota bacterium
CCGATAAACTCGTTGGCATGGGGGCGCGCATTATTCTGTGCGACCCTTACCGCGTGTTGATTCAAGGTCCGACGCAATTGTATGGCGAGAAACTCGAAAGCCCCGACATCCGCGCCGGCATGGCGCTGCTGCTCGCCGCCCTCGCCGCCAAGGGAACGTCCAAAATCCGCAATATCCGTCAAATAGAGCGCGGATACGAAAGAGTGGACGAAAAGCTCCGCAGCCTCGGCGCGAAAATCAGCCGCCAAAATGAATAATCGGGATTGCGCAGCGTCCCGAAGGTCGAAGTAAGAAGCCGATTTTTTGAAAACTTCGGGGCGACGCTTGATATAAAGCCTTAATTCAACGACGCCCGCCTATAAAAAACAAAGAAGCCGCCCCCCTGCGGCTTCTTTAGTTAAGATGCGAATGGCTAGGGCTTGGCGCTAATCGACTCGCTGCCGACAATGATTCGTATCATGTCCGTATCGGCGGGGCGGACGACGAAGGTCCCGGAAGCGTTGCTGCTCGACCCGTTCTTATACTTGATGCCAGCCCAAACCCACCAGGTGCCCCTGGGAAGGGCAATAACCTTTTTTTCGTTGGGCTTGATGTTGTTGTAGGACAATGCGCCGCACTGCCCGAAGGCGCTTTCGATGAGATTCAGCGAAATCCATTCGATAGTGCCGCCGCTTTCATTTTCGATTCGCAGCGGGGAAGTGGGGCCCGCCTCGCCCATATTTAATGGCTTGAGACAGTTATCCGTTGAAGAGGCTGAAGTCGCCGTCGGCAGAATCAGAGGCTCCAAAGTGGGGACGACAATCGGCTCCGGCGTAAAGGTCGGCAGCGGCGTGGGGCTTGGGGTTTCCGTGGGCGGGACGGGAGTGGGGGTGGGAATTGCCGCCTGAGTCTCGGCGACCATGGTCATGGCGGCGGAGACCGCCGTTCCTTCGATATCCGCCGGCGACATGGTAGGTTCGGCGGGCTGCCCCATGCACGCGGTCAGCGCCACGCTGAGCGCAAGCAAAATGGGAAACGCTTTTTTCAACATTTTCTCTCCATATAAGTAATGAATAGTCTTGTCGTTTGCGAACGCGCAAAGAACTTTATTTTACCTCGACTCGGTCTTGATATAACTTGATAACCGCTTCTTCTGATTTTTGAAGTTTGAAGTTGCCCGTCATTTGTTTGCCGCCCACCCAAGCCACATAGAGATAATATCCCGCGGGAACGCGCGCCCCTATCCGGCTCCCTCCTACGGGATATTCAACGACCGTTACATACCCGTCGAAAGTGGTGCATTGCAGGGAAATGTAAGCGTCGCGCTTTGAAAGATTAAGAATGGCGACTCGTCCATAAGGCAGGTCTGGCGGCATCGTGCCGTAATACTGATAATGAGGCGTTTCGCTGGGGAGCGGCGTCCCGCCTCCCTGAGTTGGCAGGGCAGCGACCGTTCCGGTGACGGCGGAGGACGTCGGCGGAACGGGGGTTGCGCTTGAGGTCGGGGTTGGGGGAAGCGGCGTTTGCGTAGGAGCGCTGGTGGCGGTAATCACGAAAGGCGTGGCGCTGGGCGCCGAACTCGGCGTCGGCATGGCTTGGATAGTCTGCGCGACTTGCGCCGCTACAGTTCCCTGAAGGTCCGCTTCGAAGAAGGGAGCGGGGCTTGCCGCCGGAGATTGAAAAAGGGCGGGCGCGCACGCGCTCAACGTCAAGCTGAGCGCAGCCAGGAGGATAAATGCTTTTTTCATGCCCAACTCCCTCGCAGGCAAAACGGTTAATTTTTACCGACAACTTCCATAAATTGGTTGACCACGTCGCGCAGCATCCGTTCAGGAAGCGCGCCGACTTGACGGTGGACGACCTTGCCGCCCGAAACGAAAAGCATGGTGGGAATTCCTTGAATGCCAAATTTCTGCATCCATTCGGCGTGTTCGTCGGTGTTGATTTTTGCGATAACCAATTTGCCTTCCATCTCCGCCGCAATTTTGTCGAGAATGGGGGCGACCATCTTGCAAGGACCGCACCACGGCGCCCAAAAATCCACAATCACCGGCAGGGGCGATTGAAGAACATCCTTTTCAAAGGATGCGTCCGTTACTTGAATGGGTTCTGCTGTCATTTTTTCCTCTTTTATAAAACTTCCCGAATTCACGCTTCGGGGATGCGTTGATTAGGAAGGAAAAACCTCCTCCATGAGCCAAAAGAGTATAACATATTCCCCGGCTGATTGCGCCAGTAGGGTATAATCGCCCTCCATGAATAACCTGTTTTCGCGCTGGCGCGAAGGGCTTTCGCGCACCAGTAAAGCCGCTTTCGGGCAAATTGCCTCTATGTTGGGGACTTCCGAATTGAAATCCGAAACTTGGGAAAACCTGGAAGCCCTCCTTCTTCAAGCCGATTTGGGATTGGAAACTGCGACCTCTGTTTTAGATTCGCTCAAAGCGGCGGCTCACGCCGAAGGGTTTACCCGTGCCAATGAACTTTACGCCGCCCTGCGGCGGGAACTCCGTTCGCGGCTGCTCAACCCGCCCGAAGTTTCATTCACCGCCAAGCCAACCGTAATTCTCGTCGTCGGGGTGAACGGCTCCGGCAAGACGACGACCATCGCCAAACTTGCCGCCCGCTTTCATAGCGAGGGCAAAAAGGTTTTGCTAGGCGCCGCCGATACTTTTCGCGCTGCGGCGGTGGACCAACTTCAAGTTTGGGGCAGCCGCCTTGGGGTGGAGGTGGTGGCTGGGGCTTTTGAATCCGACCCAGGAGCGGTCGCCTTCAACTCCGTCCAGGCGGGAATCGCCCGCGGCGCAGATATTGTCATGATAGATACCGCTGGGCGTCTGCAAACCCGTTTCAACCTGATGGAAGAATTAAAGAAGGTCAATCGCGTGGCGGGCAAGGCGCTGCCGGGCGCCCCGCATGAAGCCTGGCTGGTTTTGGACGCGACCATTGGGCAGAACGCCTTGCGGCAGGCGCGCTCTTTCAAGGAAGCGGTCAACGTAACGGGCGTGATTTTATCGAAACTTGATTCCTCGGCGCGAGGCGGCATGGCGTTTGCTATTCAACGCGAACTCGGCTTGCCGATTTTGTTCGCAGGCTTGGGCGAAAAACCCGAAGACTTGCAGCCCTTTAACCCCGACGCTTTCGTGAACGGGATTTTATCGAACCAGGAGTAACCATGCAGGATTTAATAAACCGCTTGCAGGCAGCGAAAGACCTGACTCAACAATTAATGGTGCGCCTTTGACTTTGCCGGCAAAGAAGCGCATCTGGATTCTCTCGAAAAGGAAATTGGCGAACCCGAATTCTGGAACGATTCGAGCAACGCGCAACGAACGATGAAAATTGTGTCGGCGCTGCGCGAAGAGGTCCATTCTTGGCGTTCTTTTGAGAAGCGGCTGCGCGACCTAACCGAACTGGCGCAGATGGAGGACGAATCTTTGCGCGGCGAGTTGGAGCCTGAAATTTCCGCCCTTGAAGCGGAATTGGACAAACGCGCTTTTAATACGATGTTTTCAGGAAAGTATGACCGCGACGACGCTATCCTTGCCATCCATGCCGGCGCGGGCGGAACAGATTCGCAGGACTGGGCGGAGATGTTGCAGCGTATGTATCTGCGCTGGGCGGAAGAGCAGGGATTTGAAACCGAAATTTTAGATACCACCCTGGGAGAAGAGGCGGGCGTCAAAAGCGTAACAATAGCCGTGAGCGGCGACTACGCCTTTGGCTACCTGCGTTCCGAAAAGGGCGTGCATCGCCTGGTGCGGCTTTCTCCCTTTGACGCGGCGCATCGGCGGCATACGTCCTTTGCCTTGGTTGAAGTCTTGCCGCAGGTTTCGATGGACGAAGCGGAGGTGGAGGTCAACCTTTCCGACCTCAAAATAGACGTTTTTCGCTCTTCCGGGGCAGGCGGGCAGAACGTGCAAAAGAACGCTACCGCTGTCCGCTTGACTCATTTGCCGACGGGTATCGTGGTCACTTGTCAAAACGAGCGCTCTCAGGCGCAAAACCGCGAATTTGCGATGAATATTTTGCGGGCGCGTTTGCTGGAATTAAAAAACGCCGAAAAGGACGAAGAACGCGCCATCTTGCGCGGCGAGTACACCAAAGCCGAATGGGGGAGTCAAATCCGTTCGTATGTGCTGCATCCCTACCAGATGGTGAAAGACCATCGTACTAATTATGAAGTTGGCAATGCCCAGGCGGTGTTAGATGGGGAACTTACTGGGTTTATGGAGGCGTTTCTGAAACAAGCCGCCTGAAAAGAAAGGCGGCTTGGAATAAAATAAGCGCGAGCCGGCTTTTGCCGGCTCGTTTTTCAAAGATAATACGTCATACGCTGCAAGTGGGTGGCGGGGTCTATGTATTGCACTTTCACGTCGTCTGGCACGTTTAGGCTGATGGGCGCATAGTTGAGAATCGCCTTGACGCCCGCCTCCACCAACTGGTCAGTGACTTCCTGCGCCGCCGCCGCAGGGATGGTCAACATGGCGACCTTGATATTGTTTTGCCTTATCTTTTCCGTCATAAGTCTTGCGTTTTCCACAACCAGGCTGCCAATTTGCTGACCAATTTTAGTGGGGTCGTTGTCGAAAATCATGGAGACGACAAAGCCGCGGTTGACGAATCCTTGGTAACGGGCGAGGGCGTGACCCATATCGCCCGCGCCGACGATGATAACGTCCCACAGGCGGTCCACCTTGAGGATTTCACGCAATTTGTCCATCAGGTACGGAATGGAGTAACCCGTTCCCTGCTTCCCGAATTCGCCGAACTGTGAAATGTCTTTGCGAATTTGCGCGGCGGAAATGCCCACATGGTCGCCCAATTCCTTCGAGGAAGTAGTCTTGACTCCGCTGTCCGACATGCGCTGGAGAGCGCGTAAATAGACGGGCAGGCGCGCAATGATAACGTCGGGAATTTTTTCTGCGTTCATGGTTTGCTCCTCACTGAGGTCGAATGCGGAGTAAATTTACCATAAAATGCCGTTTTGTACAATTCAGCGCAAAAAGGGTTATTTTTTCCATCCTTGAATGCGTTCCGTTTCAGGCGCGCCCTTGCGTCCAATGACCTTGTAAACATTCACAGGCTTGGTCTTGCCTTTCACCGTTACCGCATCGGCAAACTCGGCGTCGAACTCTTCCTTGACCTGCTGGTAAACGCTTTCGCTAATCAGAATGGGCCAGGCGTAGGTTTTGGTGAGGTCCTGGAGGCGGGAAGCGAGATTGGCGTTGTCGCCGATAACGGTGTAGTTGATGCGCTGTTCCGAGCCAAGCAAGCCGACAAATACTTCGCCCGAATTAATGCCGATGCCCATTTCGATTTGGGTGGGGCGTCCCTCCGCCGCCCATTGCTTTTTCAGTTTGTCAAGGGCTTTTCGCATATCCAGCGCGGCGCGCAGGGAGCGCGCCGCATGGTCCTTGAACGGGATGGGTTCGCCGAAGAAGGCGATGATGGCGTCGCCTTCATATTTATCCACCGTGCCGCCATGCTTATAAATCTCCTTCGACATGGCTTCGAGATAGGGGTTGAGCAAAGCCACTACCTCTTCGGGGGTCAGTTTTTCCGAGAGGGTCGTGAACCCGCGAATATCTGAAAAAAGGACGCTTAAATCGGCGCGCTTGTTGAGGGCGCTTAAATCGCGGGCGGACATCATCTGGTCTACCATTTCAGGCGAAATGAAACGGCTGAATAAGTTTCGCACGCGGCGTTTTTCCAATTCTTGCGATACAGCCTGTTCGAGAGTTGGCAGAACAACGCCGAGGAAAAGCGTCAACTGGGGGGAAATAAAAGGAAGAAGATAGCGAAAGCGCAGAAAGGAAACGAAGACGAAAACGGCGTATCCAAGCATGGCTGCCGCCAGAAGAGTCAAAGTCAGGCTGGGTTGTTTCGAACGGGAAACAATGATGAACGCAAGCGGGGCGGCAAGCAGCGTGACAAGGATTTCGAGCCAGGGCGGAGCCTCCCGCAGGTAGGTTCCGCTGACGAGGGTTTCAATTGCGTTTGCCACGATTTCCACGCCGGGCATGGGAACTTGCGCCGAAAATGGAGTGGGATACACGTCCTGCAAGGTGACGGTGGTTGCGCCGATAAGGACGATTTTCTCCCGAAAAGCGTCTGGGTTTTCTTCAAGGACGACGCCGTCGTGTACGTCGGCGGCGGAATAAGTGGGAAAGGACTTGGCGGGTCCCGCAAAGTTGATGAGAATTTGCCCTCTTGACGTGGGAACGACCTGCCCGTTGAAAAGAATTTTCCCGTCTGCGGTTTTAGTTGGAGAGTCTGTTTTCAGGTAAAGGCGCGCCGCTTCAAAAGCCCAATGGAAATAGTCCTTTTGACGATAAGTCTCATACGCCCGCACGCCGCGCACAACAGCGTCTTCGTCGCGGGCAAAAGCGGTGACGCCGATGCCGTCCAGCGCTTCCAGGTAAACCGGCAGGGGGCGGGATAAGGCGGAGACGGCGAATCCGTCAACGCGTTCGTTTGAAATTTGCTCCACCGATACCGCCGCGGGCGCGTTTTCAAGCGCCGCAGCCAGGGCTTCGTCGTTTCCGTCTTCCGGGTCTGGCTCGAAGAGGAAAATATCCAAGCCGACCACCCTCCCTCCTCCTTGATTGATTTGCTCGACGATGGCGGCAAGGTAGGAACGGGGCCAGGGCCATTGGGAGCCTGTCCAATTGAAGGAAAAATCGTCAATGGCGACGATGACAACGTTATTTGACGTTTCTTGTTTGCCGCGCAGCCGCGTCAACATATCGCGCGCCGAGTATTCGATGCGCTCCAGGGGCGTCGTTACGTTGGGCAGCAGCGCCAACGTTTGCAGAAGAACGACGACCAGCGTCGTTCCCAGGAGAAGGATAAGACGCAAGGAAAGAATTGGGCGGCTTTTGTTTATCATTTCATTCTCCCGCAATGAGCGCGCATGAAATCAATTGATTGTAAATCAGGCGGCATTCCATCCAGCGGTCTTGGCTTTTTACCAACACTTGAAAATCGCCCAGGGTTTCGTCGTAACCGCCGACGAATAAGAGCCTGTTTGGCTCTAAATACGCTTTCACTTCTTTGAGCGCGCCAGCGTGCATTTTTCTTGAAAGCAGCGGGTCGGTTTCTTTGCCGCCCTGATGTTCGAGAACGAATTCAACGCTGGCGTCGAGGGAGACGATGGCGCTCCGAAACGGCTCGTTAACGAGGCTGTCGGTAAACGAGCCGCTCATCCCCATCAGGAAGGCGGAAAACAAAATCGGCGCGGCTTTGCCGAAGAACGAGGTGGAAAAGGCGGCTGGCTCAGTCAGGGGAATTTGCGCTGCGCCGGCGATGAACGCAAAGGGAGCCAGCCATGCCAGCGACAATCCCACCCGATAACCAAACCCGCTCTGCGGGTATTGGAGGAAACTTCCCAACTGCGGGTCGAGCAGCGAAGCGAAGAAGGGGTTAATTTTCATCGGCAGAGCGACGACAAGCCAGGCAAATCCAGCCGCGGCGGCAAGCCAGAATAAAATTCCCAGAAGACCGCTTTGTAATCGCGCCGTCAACCAGCCGCAAAGACCGCCCATTGCCGCGCAGCACATCAGGCTGACGCCGAGCATATTCCAGGGAAAGTAAGCGTGGGATTGATTGAGAATCCAGGCGTCCCATCCCCAGGCGGCTGCCGCCAGGGCAATGCCTCCTCCCGCCCCGTAAAGCGCCCCAAAAATTTGTTTGCGCCGCGCGATTTCGACGGCGGCGTTCGCTTTTCCATTTGATATGTTTGTTCCCATCAAGGAAGCGCCTCCATAAATATTGTGTAGACCGTGAAGCCGGGTTCGTTTTGCGTCAAACGCAGGAGATATTCCCCTTCCGCCTTCACAGGAAATAGAAATTCTTTTCCGCAGGAAAAGTCGCGGACAGCCTTTTGAGATTCCCATATTTCGGCGCGCAACGCGTTGTTGGCGCACCTGGCTTTAAAGGCGACGACGGTTTCAAAGGCGGCGGAAAAACGCAGCCAGTCTTCCGAGTCTCCTTCCAGCGCGGAGAGTGAGCCGTCCCATTGCGCGGCGCGGGAAGCCGCCGGAGAAAAGAGAACGACCGCCAGCGGGGATTCTATCGTATCGCTGTCTAAGGCGGCTGCCGCCCCAGTTGGAAGGGACGCCGCCGGCGTGAGCCTTTCCCCTTCCTTCCCAATCTGCGGGGCGTCTTCGATTCCCTCCGCCTGCACAAATTCAGCGGCGACCCATCCCCTGCCTTCAGGCGCGGCGGCAAATTCGATTTGAAGCCATTTGCCGTCGGCGTTTCTGCCGGTGATGAAAACAAGGTCTTGCGGATTTAATGTCCCTAGGGTTTCGGAATCCGTTCCCGCTTCTTTGCGGACGTTGACTTTTTGAGCGACAAGCCCGAGGATGCCCGACGCTGAGTCTGGTTTCACCTCGACAATTTGAAGCGCATCGCCGGCTTGAACCTGCACATATTCGGCGCGCACCCAGCCTTTTCCGCCTTCCGCTTCCGCGTATAGGATTTGATACCATCCTCCGCCTGCGGCTTTTCCCACAATTTGAACTTTGGAAAAAACGCCAATCATCCCCAGCGATTTTCCAGCGGCGGACGGCTTGTCGCGGACGTTCAATTGCGTTGCGGTAATTCCTGCGACAGGCTCGACCTTTTCTTCCGGCTGCGGCGTGGTGGGGAAAGCTAGGCTTGGCGTCGCTTGCGGCGTTGTCGTGGGCGGCAGGGTGGCGGTTGAAAAAATCTCCGTCGCCTGAATAGGGGCAGGGGGGGCGGCGCAGCCCGCGCAGAACGTTAAGACCAGCGAAAGAGCAATCTTTCGATTCACTTTCTTATTGTAACTCTAGTTCGGGGCAATCCTCGCAAAAACGACAAAGCCGCCTTGCGGCGGCTTTGCTTGGCGCCCCCGCGCAGACTCGAACTGCGCTCTCCGGCTCCGGAGGCCGACGCTCTGTCCACTGAGCTACGGGGGCGGACGCGCAAATTTTACCACTCAAACTTTTTCTTTGGCAATTATCTTGCAATCTCCCGATAACCTTGCTGCAACGCGACGATTGTAAATGCCGCCATACAATGTAGAAAACTTTTCACCGTTCCATCGGCAGGTGGAAATTCAAATCGGTTATTGAATCGCCCGTCCAAAACATGTTCACAATGACGAGCCGCTCGCGGAGGTGCCAGCAACCAATACAAACTTCAACGCTAATTTTGTCATTTTGCTTCAAACGATTTTCGTTTCACTCAAATAAGGAGAATAAAGTTATGAAAGCCAAGTTTCTGTTTCAAGCGTTTGTCCTGCTTGCCGTCGTTGTCGGCGCTTTGGGGAGCGGACATCAGGCGCAAGCCCAGTCGGGCGTGCAGATTGTGATGCGCAGCCTGACCTTGTGGGATTCCATCTACACCGGCTATGTGGATTCGATGCGGTACGAAAAATGGCCCCTCAATCTGAGCGAGGCGGAAAACTTCACGGTTACCGCCACGCGCAGCTCGGGCAATTTGTCCCCGCTGATTTTGCTGTTGGACGCCAGCGACAATGAAATTTCGCGCAGCGTCGGCGCGCTGACCAGCTCCCGCCCCGCCGGCAATTACTACATTCTGATTCGACCCGAAACGTCTGAGGGCGGCACATACAGCCTGACCATCCGCAAGACGACAACAACGGTTGAAGAAGCCTCCGTTTCCGTGTCGTTAGTTCCCCCCAGCGTTGAAGTGGGCGGCGATGCGACCGCTATCGTCAGCCTGAACAACGTCCCTGCCAGCGGTTACACCAGCGTCGAATTTACCTGCTCCTATAACCCCGCCATGATTGAGGTCGGCAATATTACCGCCAACACCGACCTGTTTGGCGCAGACCCCGCCGTCGCTATCAACGGTCCGCAGGGCGGGAGTTTTATCGTTGCCATTGCGGGAAGCAACGGCAGGAAGGCGACTGCCGACGGCGCAGCCTTTACCTTTAACGTTCATGCGCTGGCGGTAGGACAAGCTGAAATTACATGCAGGGCGCGGGTCTCGACCGGTAACAACGCCTTGACGGAAATTTCTTTTACCAGCGCCACATTGACAATTACCGATGCGGTGGTGAACGGCACGCTGAACGGCAAAGTCCTGGCTGGCAAAATCCCCACCGTTTCTCTCTATGAGGGCGAATCGCTTGTGACTTCCGTCCAGGCGGATGAAAATGGCAACTTCAGCCTTGCCGCTCCCGCCGGCTCCTACATCGTGGTCGCCAGCGCGGAAGGCTTCCTCAAAGCCCGAGGTTCCGCCACTCTGACGCGGGGGCAAACGACTTCCATGCCTGACGTCAGGCTGCCGGCTGGCGATATTGACGGCAACGGCGTGATTGACCAATTTGACGCCCTGACCATTGGCATGAACTATAACCTGCCCACTCCCGCCGCCGCCGATTTGAATAACGACGCGAACATTAACGTCCTCGACCTCGAACTTCTCGCCTTTAATTACCGCATGGTTGGACCCGTCAACTGGCAATAACCTTTTGCCCCATTTTCGCAGGGGCGCGCCGTCAGCGGGGCGTCCCTGCTTCAGGAGACTCTCATGAAACCCTTCAACGCCTTCCTCCTTGCAATTATTGTCGCTTTGACCGCCGCGTTCCCCGCAGCCGCCCAATCGCCGGAAACGATTTGGATATCTGTCCCCGCCGAAAATTATAAGACGGGAGAAACCATCCTGGTTGCTGTCAACGCCGTTTCTTCTTCTCCCATCCAGGGCTTTACTTTCCAAATTCGTTACGACCCCGCCTGTTTGCAGCCCACCCAGGCGACCAGCCCCATCCCCGGCATGAACGGTCTGCAACTGCCGCAGCTGCCCGGTTTGGTTGACGCATCCTTTGCCAGCTCTACCCCGCAGACCGCTAACGGCGTCCTGGCTGAAGTGAGGTTTGTCGTCTTGGGCGGGTGCCAGACCAGCCTGACGCTGGAGAGCGCGGCGCTTGCTATTCGCAATGAGGCGGGCTTTGCCGCCCCTCTGCCAGGCGTTTCTCTTGGAGAAAAGGTCCTCGCTCTGAACCTTTCAAAGGAACGCGGCGTTATCGCTACTCCGCCAATCTCCGGCACGCCTCTCATTTTAGGAGAAGCCCCCAAGTCCTCGACTTTGCCTCTCTGGGTTGTGATTTTGATTTCCCTGATATTCGGCGGCGGCTTACTTGTGTCGTCGTTTGTCCTGCTTCGTAAAAAACCGGCGGCGAAAAAGCCTGCCGCCGCTCCGAGAGCAACCGTTCAATTCAAACGCGGTCCCCGCGCCGGCGAAATCGTTTCGTTGAGAAAACTGCCTTGCAATATCGGCAGCGACCCCGTTAACGAGATTTGCCTCGACGACCCTTCCGTCAGCAAGCGTCATGCAAAGATATTTGCCGATAACGGCGTGTACTACCTGCTGGGTTTGGGCGGCGAGACTTTCTTAAACGGCGCTGCGGTCTCCAAGTCCGCGGCGGCTTTGAAGCCCGGCGATATGGTGAGGCTCGGACAGAACGTTTTCTTCACTTTTGCCGCCTAACCGCGCGCTCTGGCTGGCGTCCGACCATTTTTGCTTTGCCCTCCATCATAGGAGAGACCATGACCATAAAATTAAAGCGTTTATTTCAAGCGGTTGCGCTCTTGGCTTTGCTGGTTTCTTTGACGCCTGCAAACGCCAGCGCCCAGGTAGGCTCTATTCCGCCAGCCGACATCTTTCAACTTCCCTGGACCCAAGGCGAAGCCTGGATATCTATGGACGGTTTCGATAACGGCACAAAGCGTCTGCCGACCAGCCCGCATAATTACAAACAAGGCGGCGCGGTAGACTTTACCCCCCATCGCAATGTTTATATCGGGATGGACACATCCAATTTCTGGGTGACTGCCGCCGCCGCTGGCGTCGTTTTCGAAACTTCCAGCTGCCACGTCAAGATTGACCACGGCAACGGCTGGACCACCGAATATTGGCATCTTGATAAGGTTCAGGTTCAAAAAGGCTCGCCGGTATACCGCAACCAGCGTCTTGGCATTATCGCCAACAGCGAGTTCCAAAAGGTCTGCACAGGCAACGAATACCCCGGACCTCATTTGCATTTTGTGATGCGCCCCAATATGAAGCAGACCCTCTTTGCCGGTTGGACCATCAACTACAATTCGCTAACCAATAAAACCTGGTTTACCAAGGCGGGGCAGACCGTCAACTCTTACGAACCGATTTTGAACGTGCCGGATTTACAAATTGCCTGGCGCGATTGGATTGCCTGGGATACCGCTTATACCGGCTCCCTTGACGCATATCGTTATGAAAGATGGCCCCTGTGGTTGAGCGAAACAACCAACTTTACCATTACCACCAGTCCCATCACGAATGGATTGACTACCGAAATTGTGTTGATGGATATTTCCGGAAGGGAAATCGAACGCTCTAACGGTACATTGACCAGCGTTCAGCCCGCCGGCACCTATTTTGTCCAGGTTCAACCCCGCGCAGGAAACGGTTTTTATAACTTAATTGCCACGAAGGGCGAATTACCGCCTACGCCTACGCCCACCGACGACGGAACGCAGACGATGACGCCCACTCCCGCCACCGGCACGCCCACTGACGACGGAACGCAGACGATGACGCCCACTCCCGCCACCGG
>JAIWOB010000114.1 GCA_020217065.1 Chloroflexota bacterium
CCTCTGCCTGGGGAGGGTCGAGCGTGACGACGTTTGCCCATCCCTTTGCCAGCCACAAGCGCGGGCGGCTTGCCGTCATTTCAGGCGGCAGGGAGCCAAGCCACTCCAACACAGCAGAATGTTCGCCGCGTTGAATCATGTCAATATAGTGGGTTTCCAGCAGGGCGGCAGTCCGCTCGTGGTCGGCGGCGTGGACTGCGTAGTGGATGGCTTCGTCGAGCAGGCGGTTTTCCTCAAACCATAAGCTGGCTTCGCGATATAGTTTTGACGCCTGCTCTGGCGGAACGCTTTGCGCGCGGCGGAGGAACTCGGTGAAGAGCGCATGATAGCGGAACCAGGTCCCAGTGGAGTCGAGAGGAACGAGGAAGAGGTTGGCGCGTTCAAGGTAGGCGAGAATGTCTACTCTCTCCGGACCTCCCCCATTTTCCGCTCGTTGGAAAATGGGGGAAGAGAACAAGCGGTCGCAAAGCGGAACGCAAAATCTGTCGAACAACGCCGAAACTTTGAGGAATTCCTGCACTTCAGGGGTTTCGCGGCGCAGGACTTCTTCGGCGAGATAATCGAAGATGTGAGCCTGCCCGGCTGGGATGTTCCAATCGAAGGGCTGGCGGACGAGGGTCAACCCCGCGAGTTGAAGTCCCACCGCCCAGCCTTCGATGGATTGGTTGAGGTGTGAGATTTGTTCGGGCGGAAGCGGCGCTCCCATCTGCTCCAGAAAGTCGCGGACTTCAGATTCGTTGAAACGCAAGTCCGCCGCGTTGATTTCCACCATTTGGTCGCGGGCGCGCAAACGGGCAAGCGAAAGTTCGGGCGTCGTGCGCGTGGCAATTGCCAGATGCGCTTGAACGGGGAGATAGTCCAGCAGGGATTGAAGGATTGCGTTGACTTCGCTTCCATCGAGGACGTGGTAATCATCGAGAACAATGGCGAAGTCTTCCTTGATTTCGCTCAAATCGTTGAGCAGGGAAAAGAGAACCGCGTCCTCCGTCATCGCCTGTCCGCTGGTGAGCATGACTTGGGCGGTCTGTCCCACCTGCGGGGAGACTTGTTGAAGGGCGTGAATGAAATAGGAAAGGAAGCGCTCGGCTGTCCGCTCGCTGCGTTCAAGAGAGAGCCAGGCGACGGGCATGGATGCGCTTCGCGCCCACTCTGCGATAAGGGTGGTTTTGCCAAATCCTGCGGGCGCGAGAATCAACGTGAGGGCGCGTTTCATCCCCTCTTCGATGCGTTCCGCCAGGCGCGGGCGTTTCACTCGATTCTGTCTCGCGGGCGGGATGGAGGTTTTGGTTTTCAAGAGCGGAAGCATAGGGCTATTATACTGCTCGCTTAAAACGCCCAACTTTTGGCGTTTGAGATTGGGATGGCGTTGCCTATGGCAACTCCCTCGCTGGATTTTAGAGAACGACTTGCGGAAGCCGTTGCCGCCCTGACGAAGCGGCTGTTTTACAACGCCAAAAAGCCAAAGCGTTAAACACAGAAACCTCTGGAAATTCACTCCAGAGGTTTCCGCATGTCTTGATTTACTTCACTGCGGTCCCGACGGGATTCGAACCCGCGATCTCGGCCTTGACAGGGCCGCATGTTAGGCCGCTACACCACGGGACCAATTTTTAAGCGCGCGCTAGTTTACCACGAGGGTATATTCATGTCAATATGCCCCGCCGGTGTAGAGCGCGGGGTCGGTGGGAGTCTGACCTGTGCGGTCGTGGATATAAACCCAATCCCCTTCCACCGCCCAGTTAAACAACCAGTGCGCGTCTCCAATGGACAGGTTGACGCAGCCGTGAGATTGAGGAAAACCGAACCTTGTGCGCCAGTATGCGCCATGCAGCGCCCGCGCGCCGTCGTAATACATGGTCCAAGGAACGTTGTCTAAATAATAGAAATCGGCGGGGTCGTTGTTGCGCATGGTCTCCGATTCTTTCTTCTGATAGATTTGAAAAAGCCCCGGTCTCGTCCAGAACGGTTCTGCCCCGCTGGCAATGACCGTTGCAAAGACGAGGCGGTTGTTCTCATATACGGCAAGAGTCTGCTCGGCGAGGTCCACATCAATCCAGCGGTTTGAAGCGACGCCTTGCGGCGGATTGGGATTGACGATAACGCGAGCCACTTTCCGTCCTTCCAGCCATTGACCGGGGGCGATTAAATACCATTCGGCGTTATCCGCAACCTGGACATCGTAAACGGTCACCGTCTCGAAAAGTCCCACCTGCCGCCCGGTTTTAGCGGAGTTATAACCGGGGGCGCTCAAGGCTGGAATTTGTTCAAACGCCCATCCGAAGGAAGTCGCCGGGTTGGCGTGGAAAACCAGTCCTTGAAATTTTGGCAGTTCTCCAACGCGCGCGCCCTTGCCGGGAATCCAGCCTCCATTTTGCATCAGGTAATAGACGCCCCCTTCCTCCGCGCGTTCAATGTAGGAAATATAAACGAAGCCCGGCGGAAACTGCTGGGGGCTTGGACCTTTCTGCCCCGGCGCGCTATAGATTGGCACATAGTCGTTTTCCAGACGGAAATATTTGTAAGGCAGCAAATTCAGGCTGGGGTCCGGTTTGGAAGCGGGCAAAGGACGCGGCGGAATGGTCATACCGCGGCGGGCAAGCTCCGTGAGATAGGCGGAAGGACCCAGCGGCGCGCAGTCATCCGGAACAGAGAGATAAGCTCCGGGTTCGCAGACCACTCCCCCGCTCTCCGGCTCCAAATCTTGAGCCAGAGCGGCGCGCGGCGCCGGCGCAAAAACCAAAATAAACAGCCATAAAATTCTTATCTTTTTCATGTCCGAAATTATAGCATGTGGCAGTTTGCTGTTTTGTAAGATATAATAGGCTGAACTTGACACAATGAAAGCCATGTTCTAAAATAGTCGCGTTATGTCGAAATTGCCGCCCGTATTTTTGGGCGCGAACTTCCCCGCAGGAGGGCTGGTTTGTCGAAAAATCGTTCGCAACAAATGGTGGATCGTCTTCGAGAGTTACAGGCGTCCTCGCCTGATATTGAGGCGTCGGCGGTAGTCAGTGTGGACGGGCTCAGCATCGCGTCGGCGCTTCCGCAGGGAGTGGAAGAAGACCGCGTTTCAGCCATGTCCGCCGCCATGCTTTCTCTGGGCGAGAGAATTGCAAGCGAGTTGGGGCGGGGCTCCCTTGAGCAGGTTTACATCAAAGGCTTGAAGGGGTATGTGGTTTTGATGTCGGTCGGCGAGGATGCAGTTCTGACCGCCTTGGCGCGCGAACAGGCAAAATTGGGTTTGATTTTTCTCGATATGCGCCGCGCCGCCGAAGACTTGGCGAAGTTGATTTAAGTGGAGTTGCTATGATGAGCCCCCTTCAAAAAAGCGGTTTGTATTATCCAAACAAATTTGGTTTGATTGCCATTAAATCCCTTGAAGAAGTGATGGGAAAAAACGGATTGAACGCCATCCTGAATCTATCAGGATTGACCCATTACATCGAAAGTTATCCTCCCGACAATTTGGACAAAGGGTTTGACTTTTCCGAACTGTCTGCGCTTGGCTCCGCCCTTGAAGAAATGTACGGTCCGCGTGGCGGGCGCGGCCTTGCCCTGCGGGCGGGGCGCGCCACATTCTCCGACGCTTTGAAGAATTTTGGCGCCCTGGCTGGCGCGGCGGACCTTGCTTTTGTCGTCTTGCCGCTTCAGTCGAAATTAAGGATTGGTTTACCCGCCTTTGCAAAGATATTCACCCAATTGAGCGACCAGCATACGACTGTGGAAGAAAAAGACACAGAATGGGTCTGGACGATTCATCGCTGCCCATGTTGTTGGGGGCGCTCCGGGGCGGACAAGCCGGTTTGTTTTTTCGCCACTGGATTGCTTCAAGAGAGCCTAAAATGGGTGTCCGGCGGCAACGAATTCCGCGTTAATGAATCCAAATGCGTTGCGGTCGGCGACGAAGTTTGCGAATTCATCATTCAGAAAGAGCCAATTTCATAATTCTGTAGCGAAGGTCTGGCGTGGCAGACATCAAGTCCAAAATTCTCATTGTCGAAGACGACCTGGACGTGGCTGAAATGCTGAACGCCTACTTTCGCGTTCAAGGGTACGACGTCTTTACGGTCAATTGGGGAGAAGACGGCGTCCGCTCCTGCCAGACGATACACCCAGACCTGGTCATTCTCGATATTCGTCTTCCCGATATTGACGGCTATGAGGTCGCCCGCCGCCTGCGCGCCGACCGCCGCACTGCCGACATCCCCATCATCTTTCTAACCGAAAAGCGCGACCGTTCCGACCGGCTGCAAGGTCTTGAAATCGGCGCCGACGATTACATTACCAAACCCTTTGACGTGCAGGAACTCCGTTTGCGGGTGCGCAACGCGCTGAAGCGAATCAGCCAGGGGTCTCTGACCAACCCGGTGACCGGCTTGCCTGAAGGCGCTTTGGTGGACGAAAAACTCAACGAAATCTACGACAAAGACGCCGTCGCCTTGTTGTTGGTCTCCATCGAAAACATGATTTCCTTCCGCGAAGCCTATGGGTTTGTCGCCTCGGACGACGTGCTGCGCGCCATCAGTCTGATGGTCATCAATACCATGCGGGAGACCAGCCGTCCGGAAGATTTTCTCGGTCATCTAAGCGGCACGGATTTTATCCTTGTCGTTCCGCCTTCCAATCTTGCGGCGCTGAGCGAAAAACTCCGCCTTCGCCTTGAGCAATCCATGGAATATTTTTATCCCATTAAAGACCGCGAACAAATGGCGAAAAGTTTGCGCCGCTTGAACGTGAAAATGGCTTCGCTGGCTTCGTTAAAGGGAAAATTTTCCGACGTCAATCAACTCAAAGCGGAGTTGCTGCGCGCCAGGAAATAAAGGAGACTTTTGAGAGGCATTACCGTTGTCACCCCTACCTATAATGAAGCGGAGAACCTGCCGAAACTGGTCTCCGCTTTATTTTCGCTTCCGCTCGACCTGCGGGTGCTGGTTGTGGACGATAACAGCCCCGACGGCACAGGGCGCGTTGCCGAAAAATTGGCTGAAGCCTATCCAGGGCGCGTCAGTGTGATTCACCGCCCCGGCAAACTTGGATTACGCTCGGCTTATTTGAACGGTTTTCAAAGAGCGTTGGAAACCGACGCCCAGGCGGTCGTTCAGATGGACGCGGATTTTTCGCATGACCCTGCCGCGCTGCCGTCCATGGTTAAAATGCTGGAGACGCACGACCTGACGCTTGGCTCCCGGTACGTTAAAGGCGGTTCGGTGGACGAGCGCTGGCCCCTCTGGCGCAAAGGACTTTCCGCCTTCGGCAACTATTACGCGCGCGCCATTTTGAACCTGCCCTTGCGCGACGTCACCACCGGCTACCGCCTTTGGCGGCGCGAGACTTTACAACAGATGCCTCTGGAGCGCATCCGCTCCAACGGATATGTCTTTCTCGTCGAAATGGCGTACCTGGCGCACTGTCTTGGATTTCGCATTGGAGAAACCCCCATTTATTTCGCCGACCGCCGCTGGGGAAAATCGAAAATGTCGCTACGGATTCAGGCGGAGGCGGCGTTTCGCGTCTGGCAGGTATTGTGGAATTACCGCGACCTGAGAAAGCCCGGCAGCCCGGCGCGATTGCGGCGCTAATTCTCGTTTCGGATTTTAATTTTCTTCCTCTTTCAAAGGCAAAATAACGGTAAAGGCGCTGCCTTTTCCCGCTTCGCTTTCCAGTTCGATTCTTCCGTTCATGATGGAAGTCAGTTTGGCGACAATGGAGAGTCCCAGCCCAAACCCGCCTTGAGACGCGCTCTCGACGCTGTTGACCTGCTCGAAGGCTTCAAAAACCCGTCTTTGCGCTTCGGGCGGAATCCCGATTCCCGTATCTACGACCTGGATTGCCCAGAAATGACGGTCGCGTTTTATGAAACGCACCGTAACGGAACCTTTCTCGGTGAATTTGACGGCGTTGTGGACGAGGTTCATGACGATTTGCCGCAGCCAAAACTGGTCGCCGACCAGTCTTTGAGGCAGGGCGGGGTCAATGTATTCGATGAGCGCCAGCCCCTTTTTGTTGGCGTGAAAATTCAAGGTTGAAAGCAGCGGACCGACCACTTCATCCACGTTGAAGGGATATTCTCGCAGGACGATTTTTCCGGTGTCAATTTGCGCCTGCCCCACCAGGTTATTGATAAAGGAAAGCAGCTGATTCGCCCCATCGAGAATCTCCGACGCCGCCTTGACCTGATTTTCGCTCATGGGTCCGAAAGAACCGTCCTTGAGCATCTCGGCGTAGCCGATAATTGCGCCCAAAGGAGAACGCAAATCGTGTCCCAGATTTGCCAGCAATTGGCTTTTCAGTCGGCTGGCTTCCATAATTTGCGCGTGCGCCTGTTTTTGCTCGGTGATGTCGCTTATCAGCAGGACGCGCCCGTTGCGCCTTCCGCTCTGGTCCAGAACGGGAGCGGTGCGTAATTTGAAAGTCAGCGGTCGGCCGGCGAATTCCATCACGATTTCCTCGTTGATTTCGCCGTCCGGATTCGACGCCCGCCAATCGTTCCACTGCGGCAGCAGGTTTTGAATTTGAATCCCGAGCAGGTCGCTCTGGTCTTGAAAAACGAACGCGCCCAGCGGGTTGACGTCAATCACCCGCTCTTTTTCATCCAACACCACCACGCCGTCGTGCATGGCGTTGAAGACTGAATCCTGCGCGATAGGGCGCAAATCCATAAAGCGGTAACGCAGGAAACTGACGGAAAGAAAAAGATTCGTGAGGGTCAGGGCGAGGGGGGTCAGGTCAAGAGAGGAAATCGGGTTGACGCCCGTGAGGTACATAAAGTTGGCGACCCACGGAAAGGTCATTCCTATCAACATGATGCGCGCCTGACTTTGGTACAGGCTTCGTGAACGGGCGGTTACCTGAAAAAACAGCGCCGTGACGACCGCAATTAGAATGTATTGAAAGAGCGCCTCAAGGTAGAACAGAGTCCCGTGCTGAAGCGACAGCGGACCAAAGGGCAGGTTATTGGTGAATTCAATGCGCGTCCAGAGCAGGGAATGCCGTTCGTTTGTGAGCGCCAGCGGCAGGCTGACGCTGGAAATGAGAGCCAGCAGTGCCGTGCGTGTGCGGGTTAACCAGCCGCTGTGACCGCTGTAATGCATGGCAAAGATGAACATGCCCAGCGCGATGTACGAAATGCCGAAGTATTGCAGTTTTGCCCACAGGATTTTCTCGCTCATGTCGGCGCTGAAGATTTCCATCGCATAGGTCAAGGACCATTCGGTGGCGCAGGCGGCGGAAAGCATCAGCCCATACGCGCCGGGCGTCGCGCGTAACCCCCAAATGCGGATGAGCAAGAGAATGCCCATGACGCTGCTTGCCAGCAGGATGATGATGTAGCCGATATAGTAAGGGAAGAGTTCCATTGTGAACGATTACCCTGGTTTTACCCGATGCGCTTCCATCACGTTGGGCAGGTTTTCGATGCGGGCGAGGACTCGGCTGAGTTGAGTCAGGTCCTTTACTTCGATGGTGAGTCGCAAGTCCGCCATACTTCGATTGAGGTTTACTTTTACGTCCGCAATGTTGATGTTTTCGTCCGCAAGCAGGTTTGAGATGTCGCTTACCAGACCCTGGCGGTCATAAGCCTTTATTTTGATTGGCACAGGATAAGTGCGTTCCATTTGTCCCCATTTTACTTGGAGCAGGCGTTCGCGGTCTTGGGTGCGAAGGATATTCGGGCAGTCCTGACGGTGGATGGTGGCGCCGCGTCCGCGGGTGATGAAGCCGATAATCGGGTCGCCGGGCATTGGATTGCAGCAACGCGCCATGCTGGAGAGCATTCCCTTCAGCCCAACCACTTCGATGGCGTTGGCGGTCGCTTTTGGGCGGACGCTGGGAGTGACCTCGAAGATTTCCTCCGCTTCCTCGTTTTCGGCGAATTGTTTAACGACTTTGCTGAGGGAAAGTTCGCCGTTTCCCAGCTCGATGAACATTTCTTCGGGCGTTTTGTAATTCAAATCGCGCGCCAGTTTTTCGTAATTGACCTCCCGCAGCCCAAGCCGCTGCAATTCCTTTTCTAATTCGTTTCTGCCAATGGCAAGGTTTTGTTCGTCTTCCTGCTTTTTGAACCATACCTTGATTTTGGTTTTCGCCCGCTGAGTGCAGACCAGCCCGAGGTTTGGATTTAACCAGTCGCGGCTTGGACCGCCGCGTTTCGCGGTCAGGATTTCGACCCGGTCGCCGGTTTTCAACTGCTGATAAAGGGGGACCAGTTTTCCGTTGACGCGCGCGCCGCGGCAGCGGTGACCGATGTCCGTATGCACCTGGTAGGCAAAGTCAATCGGCGTGGCTCCCGTTGGCAGGTCAATGATGTCTCCGCGCGGGGTGAATACGTAGACACGGTCGCGGAACACGTCAACCCGCAAAGTCTCCACGAATTCGTTGGCGTCGCGCGCTTCCGACCCCAATTCCAGTTTTGAGCGCAGCGAGTTGATGAATTTTTCGTAGGCTTTATCGGCGTGGCGGGCTTCTTCCTTGTATTGCCAGTGAGCCGCAATGCCATATTCGGCGTTGAGATGCATTTCCGGCGTGCGAATCTGCACTTCGAGCGGGCGTTTGTCGTCGTAGGAAACGGCGGTATGCAGGGATTGGTAGTTGTTGTCTTTCGGGGCGGCGATGTAATCGTCGAACTCGCCGGGGATAGGACGCCAGGTGGTGTGTATGACGCCCAGCGCGGCGTAACAGGAAGGCACATCCGGTACGATTAACCGCACAGCCCGCACGTCGCGCAGCATATCGAAGGGTTTATCCTTCTTTTGCATTTTTTTGTAAATCGAATAAATATGTTTGGGCCTGCCGCTGACTTCGGCGTGAATGTTGTTCTTTGCCAACAGGCGGGCGATGTTTTCTTTGATTTCTTCCAACTGCGCTTCGCGGTCGGGTCTTTTTTCGGTCAACAGCGCCGCGATTTCCTTGTATTTTTCGGGGTTGACGTATCGAAACGCAAGGTCTTCCAATTCCCACTTAATCTGCCAAATGCCGAGGCGGTTCGCCACCGGCGCGAAAATATCGAGAGTCTCCTGGGCGATACGCCTGCGTTTATGCTCCGGCATATGGCTGAGGGTGCGCATGTTATGAAGGCGGTCCGCCAATTTGATGAACATAACGCGCACGTCCTCGCCCATGGCGAGAAAGGTTTTTCGCAAGGTTTCGGCGACAATATCTTCTTTACGTCCCAGGAACGCGCCGGGAGGCGGGGTTTCTTCCGAGGCGTCGCTCTTTTCGGCGTGTTGGTCGCCGCGCGAAACGCGGGGCAAATGGGTGAGTTTGGTCACGCCATCCACCAAAGACGCGATAACGTCTCCAAAATCGCGGCGAATATCCGCCAGCGTGACCTCGGTGTCTTCCACTGTGTCATGCAGCAGACCCGCGGCGACCACCTCTGAAGGAACTTTCAATTCGGAGAGGATGCTGGCGACGGCAATGCAGTGATTAATATAAGGCTCTCCCGAAAGGCGCTTTTGGTCGCGGTGCGCTTCCTCTGCCCGCAGGTAAGCGCGCTGCACCAGTTCGCGTTCCGCGAGAGTGTAGTCTTCTGGAAGATTTTCCAGAAGTTTTTCGAGTGGAATGACGGCGCTTGCTGCTTTCACGTTTCCTATTTTACCCCGTCCAGCGGCGTCTTCCCTTGCGCCTTCCTTACTTGACGTGATTCCGGATATCGTCGCGCAGGTCGAGCGAATGACCGGTTATGAAACCAAATACGACAAGCGCGAGGGTTGCGGCGGCGCCCGCCAATATCGCGTATGGCGAATTCCATAACACCGGTAGCGCCAGCGTTACAAACGCGCCGAAAACCAGCGCATAGAAGGGCAGTTTAATAACATGGGGCAAGTCTTCCCACGCTTTTTTGAGCGAGAAGGGCTTTCGCATCCGCCTTTCTTTCAAAATGCTGCTGCGCTGGAATTGTCGCTGCTTGACCAAAGGGTCGCGGTCTGCAAGTTGCCGCTGGCGGAGTCTTTTTAGCCTTTCGGATTCTGATTCTGGCATGGCAGCCTCCTTTATGTTATTA
>JAIWOB010000115.1 GCA_020217065.1 Chloroflexota bacterium
ATTGTATGAGGTTTTAAACGCCATGACCATTACAAATAACGTGACAAGATTTCTGGATTCGCGCCGGGTGGCGTACACTGCCCATGAACTGCCAGCGGAAAAATTGGGGGCGGTGGAAGCCGCGCGTCATCTGGGCGTTCCGCCGCAGCAGGTTTTCAAGACCATCGTCGTTTTGCGGGAAAAAAAGAAGCCGGCGCTGGCGGTTGTCCCCGGCCCGCGCTCGGTGGATTTGAAATTGCTGGCGGCTTTCCTCGGCGAGAAAAAAGTCAGCGTCCCGACCGAACGAGAAGCGGAACAGTTAACGGGTCTGCAGGCGGGCGGCATCTCGCCCCTGGCTTTACTCAACAAGGGGTTTCAGGTGGTGATTGATTCATCCGCCCAGGAGTTGGACCAAATTTACATTTCCGGCGGTCAGCGCGGGCTGAACCTCCGCATGGCCGCCGGCGACCTGGCGAAACTGGTTAATGCGAAGTTTGGAAAAATCAGCAGAGAGGAACCGCCGGCGCGGTAAATTTTTCCGTCTGCCGCGGCTTTAGGCGTCGAACTCCGCCAGTTTTTCGCCGTTAACCCATAGGGTATAGCGCCCGGCGGGAAAAGTTCCCAGCGGCAAATTTTCCTCGAAAGGCTTCAACACTTGCGCGCAAACTCTGTTGGGGTTGGCGAGAGAATACGCCTCTACCCAAATGTTATTTTCGGCGTCCGGCGGTTGGACATCCACTTGCAGTTGATGACAGGGGGTAGGCAGGCTGCCCTTTAAGAGAAGCGTAAATTGGGGCGGGTAACTTTCAAGCGTGAGCAGCTCCGCCGAATCAAGATAGACGTTGCCGCGCGGAAGGCTGGAATTCGGCGGCAGGGCGGGGGCGTTTTGCGGCATGGGGGTATCCTCGCTGGAGACGGGGCTTTCCAAATCCGGAAGAATCGCCGTTGACTGACGGGCGGGTCCGCAGGCGGCGAGGGCAAAGACAAGAAATATCAGAGAAAGCGGGTTTCCTTTCATTTACTCCTCCGAGGGTCGTTTGCAAACAGGACGCCCGCCGCCGCGCTGATGTTCCCTGTCAATAAGAAGCAAGAGTCCCGGCTGGAATATCGTTGACCCAAACAGTATACTGACCGGGCGAATACTGCCCAAGCAGCAGGCTGGCTTTGAACTGCTGGAAAACTTTGTCGCAATTCAATTTGAGGTCCGAAACGCTGTACACCTCGACGATGATTTGATATTGCGCGTTGGGCGGACGCACTTTCACCCGCAATTGACTGCAAACGCTGGGCATGGAGCCCAGCAAATGCAATTCTGCGCGGATGGGGGTTAAGTCATAGCGTTCCGAGAGACTGACGGAAGTGAGAACGACCCTATCCTCTTTCAAATTTACGTCTTCAAGGAGCGGCGCGTATGGGTTTTCTTCCTGTCTGAGAACAAAAGGCGCGCCTGCGGTGGCGGTTGGCGGAGGAACGGGACGCAGCGCGGCGCAGGCGGCGAGCGGCAAGGCGAGAAGCAAGACGCTAACTCGATTCATCGCAGCGCATATTCGACGGCGGCGGCGGCATGGATGGAGGTGGTTGCAAAGAGCGGCGCCTGACAATCGCCCCGTTTCACCAGCAATTCGATTTCGGTGCAGCCCAAGAGGATTCCCTCTGCGCCCCGAGCGGCGAGCGCCTCCATGATGCGTTTGTATTCCGCGCGCGAGGTTTCCAAAACTTTCCCTTGCACCAATTCCTCGAAAATGACGCGGTCAATTGTCTGACGCTCGAACTTGTCGGGAATCAAAACTTCCAGCCCGAATTTGTCGCTCAGGCGTCTTTTGTAAAAATCCTGCTCCATTGTGAAGCGCGTGCCGAGCAGTCCGATTTTCTTAACGCCCGCAGCCATGATTCTTTCCGCAGCGGCGTCCGCAATGTGCAAAAGGGGAATCGTGACGCCCGCCATCATCTGGTCGGCAAGTTTGTGCATCGTATTGGAACAAAGGACGATGAAATCCGCGCCGCCGCGTTCCAAGGCTTGAGCGCATTTTGCCAGAATTTCCCCCGCTTCTTCCCAGCGGTCTTCCCGCTGGAGTTTTTCGATTTCCGCAAAATCTACGCTGACCATGAGACTCTTTGCCGAATGCAGAGAGCCCAGTTTTTCCTTGACGGTTTCGTTGATGATGCGGTAATACTCGATGGAAGATTCCCAACTCATTCCGCCAATCAATCCAATGGTTTTCATGGAACCTCACTCCAAACGAACGGTTTCAAATAATTTCGGGGCGGCGACGTAAATTCCCCGCCCGCTGACGGCGACCGTTGAATCTGCCAGTTTGATTTCCCCCGTCGAGAAGATTTTGCGCTCGTCCATCTGCGTGATGCGCGCTTCAAGGCTTAACGGCTGGCGAAGGGGGAGCGGCTTATGGTAGTTGATTTCCAAATTCACCGCCGCCACTTTATGCCCCGCCGCCCAAACGACCAGTCCCATCGCCTCGTCTAAAATCGCCGCAGACGCGCCGCCGTGCGCGTATCCCGGCGGACCCTGTTGGGCTTCGTTCAAGGCGAATTCGGCGGTCATCACCCCGTTGTCGTCTACAAACCAAGTAAGCCCGATGCTGTGCGGGTTTTCGTTTCCGCACACAAAACACCAACCGTGGTAGGGAAGTTGTTTTTTCATGGCTGTATTTTACCCTCGACCAAACCCGCCAAACGAAGACGCTGCTTTATCGCAGGACCGTTTTCAAATCTGCGCTGGAAAAATATTTGCGGTACGCCGAGGTTTCGTTCAATACGCCTTTGAGGGCGATATAAAGTTCCCTCTGAAGGTGTTGATTCGCCTCCCCTTTTTCAGCGGACAAAATTACTTCGTCCTCGTTTACCTCCGCCGACAAATGCCCGCCCGCCGCCAGCCATTGCAAGCCGATTTCCACCGCGCTCTCGCGCGAAGCCATTGCCGCCGCAAGTTTCGTCGCCTGTGTTTTTCCGCCGTAGTTGTTGAGCGCGTATTTGCAAAGCCCCGCCAGCCGGTTTAAAAACTCATCCGCTTTTTCCTCCGCCGGCGGCGCGGCAATGACGTACACCTTCCTGGGCTGGACAGTTTCCAGGGCTTTTTGCAACTCCGCCGGCGACGGGGGAGCGGTGTAAATTGCAAACTCGCCGGCGGGACTTAATTCATAACGCGCCTTGCCCTTTGGTTTATCCGCGCCTTCCGCCCAAACAAGAACGTCGGCATGAGGGCTGAAGGCTGAAGGTTGAAGCCGTAAGTCTCGAATCTCGATTTCCCGCGCCTTTACTTCAATTGGCTTTTCTTCGACAACGCGAAAATCTTGAAATTGCAGCGCGACCTGTTTTTGTCCGCGAAACGCGCTGGCGCGCAAAGTGTAGGCGATGTCGAACCTGCTGTCGGCGGGAGGCAATTCTTCGCCCGCGCCGCCCCACCATAAGACGCTTTGCGTTTTCCCGCCGGCGTCTTCCACCGTCAACCGCAGATGTTCCTTTGTTTTGCCAAGCGCGGCGGCGGATTTCAAGGTTACGCCGCGCGACGCCAGCATTAAAGGCGGATTGCCCGCCCCAAAGGGGGCGAGCGCTTCAAGAGACTCCGCCAGTTCGAGAGTGATTTCATTCAAGCCGAGCCAGGCGTCAATTTGAAGAGTCGGCTCTTCAAACACAACTTCGCCGAGCTGCTTTTCGATGGCTTTCCCCAGTCCCTTGCGGAAGGCGGGCAGGTCTTCCTTTGCAAGCGACAAACCCGCCGCCATGGGGTGTCCGCCAAAACCGCGCAGAATTTCCTTTTGAGCAGCGATGGCTTCGGTGATGTGCAAGCCTTCGATGGAGCGCGCCGACCCGCGCAGAATTCCATCTTCCGCTTCGTTTAATAAAATAGCGGGCTTGCGATAGCGTTCCGCCAATTTATTTGCCGCAATGCCCACCACGCCGCCGGGCCAGCCTGAATGGGAAAGCACGATAGCGGGTTCGGTCAGCAGGGACGGATTTTCCCGCAACTGCGCCTCCGCCGCCTCATAGACCTGGCGGGTCAACATGCGCCGCTGGACGTTCAGCCCTTCGATTTGAGCGGCAAGGAGCCGCGCGCGGGCGGGGTCTTTTGTCAGTAAAAGTTCGACGGCGGGATTGGCGTCGCCGAGTCGTCCCAGCGCGTTGAGACGCGGGGCGAAGGCGAAACCGACAGTTTCTTCGGTCAGCGTTTCGAGACTTGTTCCCGAAAATTCAGCCATGACCTTGATGCCCAGCCGTTCTGTCCTGCGTAATTTTTGAATTCCCTTTTGCGCCAGCGAGCGGGTTTCGCCTTTGAGCAGGGCAACGTCGGCAATCAGTCCCAGCGCCGTCAAATCGAGTAAATCCGCGCTTTCAATCTCTGAATTCTGAACTCTGAATTCAGAATTCAAAAGCGCTTCCGCCAACTTATACGCCACGCCCACGCCCGCCAGATTTTCCAGCGAATGCCCGGCGGGGAGCAGTTTCGGATTAAAGATGGCTTTTGCTTTGGGGAGCGTCTCGCCGGGTTCGTGATGGTCGGTAATAATCACGTCCACGCCTCGCACATTGCAGTACTCTACGGCTTCATGGGCAGTGACGCCGGTATCGCAGGTGAGAATCAACTTTGCGCCGTTATCGAGAATTGGTTTGAGGCTCTCGATGTGGACGCCATGGTTCTCCTTCCCGCGAATGGGGACGTAAAAAACGACTTTTGCGCCCAACGCTTGCAAGGTCTCTACCAACAGGGCGGTGGAAGTTTGCCCATCCACGTCGAAGTCGCCCCAGACGCAGATGGTCTCCTTATTGCGGATAGTCAAGTTGATGATTTCGACTGCTTTTTCGACGCCGGGAAAAAGCGCAGACGGCGAATCGTCTGGATGCAAAAAAGCTCGCGCTGCGGCTGGAGTGTTGATTCCTCTGCGAATGAGCGCCTGTGCAACCAGGGAGGGGAGATGCAGCGATTCAAGCGCATCAGCGGGGAGGGGGAGAGGGTCGAGCCAGCGGGTCATTGGCGCAATCATACCGTTAAATTCTGTGAAATCGTTTTACGCTAATCGGTCGGTCGAAAGTTTTTTGACGCGCATTTGGCTTTTCGGCGGATTAGCCGCCGAAAATGAGATGCAGGATTATTTTCGACCGACGACCTAAACTCGGCTCTCCCCAAAAGCGACCACAACGAACAAAATTAGGGCGCAGGCATTGCGTCTATCTTTTGCCTTTTCAATTCGATGTTGCGTAATATGTCGCTTGCGGAAAGCCCCGGCTTTCGGAATTGACGCCACCAGGAGTCCCAATAGGTATCAGCGATTATTTTCCATTGGCTGTTTTCGTTATGTAAGATAATTTCGTGGGTAAGCTCGCCAATGGCGCAAGAAGACGGGTTTTGGGAGTCGCTCTGAATGGCTCTTTCGCAGATTATGTCAAAGCGCTCGTAGAGGGAGACTGTAGCTGTTTGAGCGGAAGCGTCAAACGCGAAGTTTTTGTACTTCAAGGAGTACTCGTATTTGGCATACCTGAGTTTATTCAACTCGTACCATTTTCTCTCAACCGCCAGTTTAGCGGTTTCGGTAGTCAGGAAATTCCTCGCATCATCCCCGCTTGAAACTAACTCGCCAAAAACATTCTGCTGAATGTCCGCAGGCGGGGAAACGCTAAGCAGTTGGTAACGAATTTCAAAATACGCCTGAATGACGTCTTTTATATCTTCTTGTTGCGCCGCTTGCGTTGCGTTTGGGAGAATGGTTGGCGACGGCGGTAAAGCCGTTTCAAAAATGGGATGCGCCGTTGCCGTCGTTGTTGACGTTGGCGATGGACCTAAAGTTGTAGCGGGCGTAGACGCAGAAGCAAGCGTAGGCGTAAGAATATTCGTTGGAGACTGAGAGGGGATAAAGGAACGCTGTACTACAGGAGCGCAAGAAGATACGCTGGATGCAAGTATCACGATGATTATGGTTTGCAACTTCATATTTACCGCTACCTTCGCTCCGAAGAAACCGCCTCCCCCGCTCTTAGACGCTTACGCGCCGACGACGAAGCCTTTGGGTTTGAAGAAGGGAGTCAGAGTCGCGTTTAAGATTCCTTTCCCGCAATCAGCGTCCGCCGCCGTTTGCGATACAGCGCGATGGGATAATCGCCGGGGATGAGGGTCTCTCCAATATCCAAATCGGGGCGCGGCGGGCGCTGCGTGACCACCACGCGCTTGTCTTGATTCAAAATGTAAAGGTTGCCGAGTCCGGCGAGAAACTCAAAGACCTGCCGCAGAATGGGCAGTTTGACGCGGTGATATTGCCGCAGGTACATCATGGTATTTTCTTCGTCTATCGGCGCAAAGACGAGGAAGACCAGAAAATCGTCCGAGAGCCAGTTTTGCCAAAGGTTGGGGAAATGAAATTGAATCAGCGGACGGCGGGCTGGAACGGGCATTTCGGAAGGCTTGCGCGGCTTCTGCCCATAGTCGCTTTCGTTGTCCACCCACAGGTCAAGGCGATAACTGCCCGGCGCGGTTTCGACTTCCCGCGCGACGGGTCCGTTCACCAGAGTCCTGCCGCCGCTGCCGATGGTGTTGTAGTGGACAAAGGGCAGATGAACCACGTCCAGTTGATTTTCGATGGCGCGCGCGTAGTGATTCTTCCAATGGCTGCAGATGGTGGAATAGACCATGCCTTCGATGTTTTCGAACCACGGCAGGGGCGGATATTCCTCGCGCGGCTCGCCCCACCAGATGTAGATGACGCCGTGCGCCTCGCGGGCGACATAGGACTTGACGCGCATGGCTTTGGGCGGCTGGGCGTTTTTCCCGTTGGCGGGGATGAATCTGCACGCGCCCGAAGAATCAAACTCGAAGCCGTGAAAGGGACATTGGACGCAATCGTCCGCCAGTCTGCCCGCGCTCAACGCCGCCCCGCGATGCGGACACAGGTCGGACAGGACGGCGACCTCTCCGTTTGAGTCGCGCCATGCGACCATCTTTTCGCCCATGCGCGTAAAGCCAACGAGTCTTCCGCGCTTGACCTCGCGGGATTCAAGGATGGCGTACCATTGATTGGGTATCATGTTTTTTTTATGCGGTCAGCCGCAGACTCCCGTTTGTTTTACTTCAGCCCCAAAAAGTTCCGCGCAAATTTATGAATAATCTTGCGGACTTTCTCACTTTTTCAATCCCAAAAACTTCCTTGCAAACTTACGGACTTCCGCCGCAAGTTCAATCGCTTCTTTCGCTAGTCACAAGGTCGTGCGACTTTGGAAAATCAAAATCTTTGAAAATCAACAATGCTTTAAGGTATTTTTCGGCGCATTGCTGCGCATGAAAACACGCGGCGGAAAGAAACGGCTTTTTGCTTTTCAGCAATATCTTTGCCGCGCTTAAATCTTCTTCGGCGTAGGCAATCCAGTTTTCAAGTTCTTTTACGTCTGCCATAAAGGACTTTTCCCTTTTTCACCATCTCGCGGGTAAAAAAGCCGTTGACCGCTCCGCCTTTCATCGCCGCGTCAATTTCCTTCGACGTCTTCACGATAATATCCACAGGAAATTGGCGCGGCACAAGCAACAGGGAAGCGGCGCGATACATTTCCTTTTCTTTGCCATTCGTCTTCGTCACAATCAGCAAATCCGCGTCGCTGTCGGGCGTGGGAGTCCCGTACGCATACGAGCCGAAGAGAATAATCTTTTCGGGCTTGAGTTTTCTTACCAGCCGTCTCACCGCTTTTGGCAGGGTTTCAGAGACGGGCGGAAAGCCCCTCGGCGCGACGTTTGTTTTCACCAGCGCGGATTTTCTCATAACGTTATTTTACCATCCGCAAAAAATACAAAAAACGCCTTCGCAGACCTGACAGGTTTCATTAAGTTCCGTGGAAACCTGTCAGGTCTTTAGAATCATGACCTTACAGCGGCTCGAACCTTGCCGTGAAGTGCCGCAGCAGTTCGGGCGCGTAAGTGAATTTATACCCGCGTATCTTGTCCGCCCGCGATTTGATTCTCGCGGCGCAGTCGGCGACGTAATCCATGTGACTCTGCGTGTACGTGCGGCGCGGAATGGCAAGCCGCAGCAGCTCCAGTTTGGGATAGACCATCTTGCCGGAGTCCGGGTCGGGGTAGGCGAACATCACCGAGCCGATTTCCACGCCGCGAATGCCGCCCTCGCGGTAAAGCTCCACGCACAGGGCTTGACCGGGGAACTCCGCCTGCGGGATGTGAGGCAGCACGCTCGCCGCGTCCAGATAGACGGCGTGTCCGCCCGCCGGTTGAATGGTCGGGATGCCCGCTTCGTTGAGGCGGTTCGCCAGATACGCGGTTTGGGAGAGGCGCGAGGCAAGATACGCTTCGTCCAGCCCTTCGTAGAGTCCCACCGCCATCGCGTCCAAGTCGCGCCCGGCGAGTCCGCCATAGGTGGGGAATCCCTCGCGCAGAATCAATTCATTTTTGATTTGCTGAAAAAGATGTTCGTCATTCAGACACAACAGACCGCCGATGTTCACAATCGCGTCCTTCTTGGCGGACATGGTCATGCCGTCGGCGAGGGCGTACATTTCACGGGCAATCTCAATCACCGATTTGTTCTCGTAGCCCTTCTCGCGCAGTTTGATGAAGTAGGCGTTTTCGGCGTAGCGCGCGGAGTCAATGAAGAAGGGGATTTTATACTCGCGGTACACCGCCGCCACCGCCTTCAGGTTTTCCATCGAAACGGGCTGACCTCCGCCCGCGTTGTTGGTGACGGTCATCATGCCGAAGGGGATTTTCTCCACGCCCGTTTTTTCGATGAAGGCGCGCAGTTTGGCGATGTCCATATTGCCCTTGAAGGGATGCGGGTTGGCGATGTCGAAGGCTTCGTCAATGACGAGGTTGGTCGGGCGTCCGCCGCGCGCGCGGATGTTCGCGTCGGTCGTGTCGAAGTGCATGTTGCTGGGGACGTACATCCCCGGCTTGACCAGACACGCCGCGAGGATGTTTTCCGCCGCGCGCCCCTGATGGGTGGGGACGAAATACTTGAAGCCGAAGATGTCTTCGACGGCGGCTTTCAAGCGGTGATACGAGCGCGCGCCCGCGTAGGATTCGTCTCCGCGCATGAGCGCCGCCCACTGGTCCTGACTCATCGCCCCCGTGCCGCTGTCGGTCAGCAGGTCAATGAAGATGTCCTCCGCCTTCATGTTGAACAGGTTGTAGCCCGCCTCCTTCAACGCGGCTTCGCGCGCTTCGGGCGGAATCAAGCGGATAGGCTCGACGACTTTGATGCGGTACGGTTCGGGGGGATAGCGATTGTCGGTCATTTGGGTCTCCTGAAAATTTGAGGTGTGTCAAATTTTGGGTGGCGAGCCTGGCGCTGTCTCCCCCTGCCATTCGGTCCCCAATGACGATGGCTATTTTAAGCCTAATCCTGTTTTTTTAGCGCATAACAAATGTCATGAAAATCAGCGTAAAATAAAAATGGATATAACAAGCGGTCGAAAATTGAAAGATTGAAAACCGCTCTCTTCGTTTATAAAATTCCTGTGGTATAATCGCGCCGCCTTATAAAGGCTATCTTGCCTGGGACGGGCAACAAGCGTCCCTGAGCGGGTTTTTATTCCCGCTAAACTCACCCCGTTCCGCGTTGTCTTTTCGCTGGGAACGGCATATTCAAGGAGTAAAAATGGCAGTTATTTCCATGAAAGCCCTGCTTGAGAGCGGCGTCCATTTTGGGCATCGCACCAACAAGTGGGACCCCCGTATGAAGCCGTATATTTTCACTGAGCGAAACGGCATTCATATCATTGACCTGCAGCAGACCGTCAAATTGCTGAATCAAGGCTATAACGTGGCGCGTGATACGGTCGCCGCCGGAGGAACGGTTCTCTTTGTCGGCACCAAGCGTCAGGCGCAGGAGACGGTGGCGGAGGAAGCTATCCGCTGCGGAATGCCTTACGTCACCGAACGCTGGATGGGCGGTATGCTGACCAACTGGGACACCATTTACCAGCGCATTCAGGAACTGGAACGGCTTGAGAAATTGCGCGACTCGGAAGAAATTACTCGCCTCACCAAAAAGGAAGGCTTGTTGATTGAACGCGA
>JAIWOB010000118.1 GCA_020217065.1 Chloroflexota bacterium
GCCTTGAAAGCGCGGAATTTGAGCGTTACGGGCAGATGCACCGTAACACGTTCATCGCCTCGCCCAAATTGCTGCGTCCCACCCTGCAGCACATCAGCCGCGACGACCTTTTCTTCGCGGGGCAAATCACAGGCGTGGAAGGCTACATGGGCAACATCGCCACAGGAGCGCTGGCGGGAATCAACGCGGCGCGGCTGCTTAACGGCGAAAGCCCGCTCACGCTGCCGCAAGAGACCATGATGGGCGCGCTCTCCCATTACGTCACCCACGCCGACTTGAAAGATTTCCAGCCCATGAAAGCCAACTTCGGCATCCTCCCGCCGCTGGCTTTCGAGAAGAAAACAGGCAAACGCGAGCGCGGACAACTTTACGCCGAGCGCGCCTTGAAAGCGCTGAAAGAATATCTGGCAGCGGAATCTGAACTCTCCTGACTTTGGAGCGGCAGCCCAACGATGGAAGTCGCTGGAATCCGCAAAGGAATTCACATGAAGAAACGAGCCGTCGTCCTCTACCTGACCGTCATTGGAATTTTGCTCTTGGTCGTCGTTGGCGTTTACGCCGCCGCCTTTATTAACCGCCCGGCGGAGTCTGTCTCTTTTGACGGAATCCGCGCCCTGGCGGACGCGCAAACGCAGGTGGATTTCGGTCCGCGTATTCCCGGCTCGACGGGACACGACCAGGCGCGCGAATGGATTCGCGCCGAATTAGAGCATGTCGGCTGGGTGGTCGAAGTCCAGCGAACCGAACGCCTGGGGCATCCCATCCACAATATCATCGCCAAACGCAGCCCCGAAGAACCGCAAATCATCCTGGGCGCGCATTACGATACCCGCATGTACGCCGACCAGGACTCTTCGCCTGGTATGCAAGCCATGCCCGTCCCGGGCGCAAACGACGGCGCGTCCGGCGTGGCTGTCCTGCTTGAAATAGCGCGAACCCTGCCCGAAGACTCCGTTCCCGTCTGGCTGGTCTTCTTTGACGCCGAAGACAACGGCAACCTCGAAGGCTGGGACTGGATTCTCGGCTCCCGCGCCTTCGTCGAAGAAATCGAAGTCCGACCCCGCGCGGCGGTCATTGTGGATATGGTTGGCGACGCGGACTTAAACATCTACCTCGAAAAAAATTCGGACAAGGAACTCCGCGCCGAAATCTGGTCCGCCGCGGAAAGTTTGGGCTACGCCGACAAATTCATCAACAGCGAAAAATACAGCATGTTGGACGACCATACCCCCTTCCTGGAAAAAGGCATCCCCGCCGTGGACATCATTGACTTCGACTATCCCTATTGGCACACCACGCAAGACACTCCCGACAAGGTCTCCGCAGAGTCTCTGAAAGCCGTCGGGGATACGCTGTTGAAGTGGATTGCAGAGCAGCCAAGGTAGGTCAGCCGAATATTATCAATTGCAATTAATCGAACAATATGGTCAAAACCCCAAACAAGGCGTAAACTTAAGCGAATGACAGTCCACGAATCCCTGCAAAAAATTCGCGCGCCGTGGATGGAGCGCGTTTCCCGCGATTTGGCTCGCGGCGAAGGCGTGCGCGCCGGTTTCGTGGAACAATTAGAGCGTTTTTACGACCTGCTTGAACAAACCGTCATCACCGGCGACACCGCCTGGCTCGACCCCATCCTCTACGACTGGGGACGCTCGCCCACCGAAACCAACCTGGAGGAAGGCGAATACGAAGTTTCGTTCATCCTCAACCGCATCGTGGCGTTGACCATTTCAATAGCGCGCGCCAATCTGGACGAAAAAGACGCGCTGGAATTGCTGGCGGCGGTGATTCCAGTCTTTACCCACAGTCTGAGCGTGGTTGTCCGCTATGAGATGGAAACCCGCGTGGCGCATATCTCCAGCGAATTGCACAAAACCCAGGAAAAACTTCAGCAGTTAGACCGCAACAAATCCAAATTTATTTCAGTGGCGGCGCATGAGTTAAAGACCCCGCTCACCCTCATCGAAGGCTACACCACCATGATGGTGGAGATGGCGGAAAATAAAGACCCGTCTTCCATCGCCAGCCTGCTGCAGGGAGTCAACAAGGGCATCTTTCGCCTGCGCGAAATCATAGACGATATGATTGACGTTTCGTTAATTGACAACCATCTATTAACCCTCAACATCCAGCCGCTTTGGGTCAGTCATTTATTGAACCTTCTGGAAAATGAGATAAAGAAAAACGCCGCCAACCGCAAACTGACTCTGAACGTCAACCGCTTTGAAGGCTGCGACCTGATGATTTACGGCGACGCCGAACGTCTGTTTCAAGCGCTTTACAATGTGACCGTCAACGCCGTCAAATTCACTCCCGACGGCGGAACCATCACGGTTGACGGGCGGCTTCTGCCGGGTTTTGTCGAGATAACGGTCGCCGACACGGGCATTGGCATTTCGCCCGAAAATCAATCCATCATCTTCGAAAAGTTCGGTCAACTGGGCAGAACGGACCTCCACTCTAGCGGCAAAACCAAATTCAAAGGCGGCGGACCGGGGTTGGGACTGCCTATCGCCCGCGGCATTCTTGAATCGCACGGCGGCGCCATCTGGGTTGAATCGGAAGGCTGCGACGAAGAAAAACTGCCCGGCTCGACCTTCCACCTCCTCATTCCCACCCGCACCGAGGCGACCGACCCCGTTATGACAAAATTCTTTGGACCTTTCGAAGCGGCAAAAAAAGATTTGGAAATGGAAACCAGTGGCAAAGAAGACTCCCCACCCCACGACGCCCCCGCGTGAACGCGCCTTTCTCGTCGGCGTGGAAATTCGCGGCGCAAAACAATTGCTCGCCCTTGAAGATTCGCTTTCCGAACTCGCCCTGCTTGCAGACACCGCCGGGGTGGATGTCGTGGGTGAACTCACCCAAAAATTGGAACGCCCGCACGTAGAGACGTACATCGGTCCCGGCAAAGTGGAAGAATTGAAAGCCCTCGCCGAGGAAACCCTCGCCGACGTGGTCATCTTCGACGATGAACTCTCGCCGCGTCACCAGCGCGAACTGCAAAAGGCGCTTGGCAGAAAGATTCGCCTGATTGACCGCACCGCCCTCATTCTCGACATCTTTGCCCAGCACGCCCATACGAGCGAAGGCATGTTGCAAGTCGAACTGGCGCAGTACGAATACAACTTGCCGCGTTTGACCGGCGCCTGGACTCACCTTGAACGGCAAGCGGGCGGCGGCGGCGGACGCACCGGCTCTTCCGGCGGCGTCGGTTTGCGCGGTCCCGGCGAAACTCAACTGGAAGTGGACAAGCGCGTCATCCGCAAGCGCATCACTCACATTAAGCGCGAGCTCGAAAAAGTGGAAGCGCACCGCATGAGATACCGCGCCCAGCGCAAGCGTTCGCGCATCCCAACAGTCGCCCTCGTCGGATACACCAACGCCGGGAAATCCACCTTGCTCAACCAAATCTCCGGAGCGGGCGTTTACGCCGCCAATCAGTTGTTCGCCACGCTCGACCCCACCACCCGCCGCGTGCAGCTGCCCGGCGGCGACCTGGCTCTTTTCACCGACACCGTCGGATTCATCCAAAAACTTCCCACAACGCTTGTCGCCGCCTTCCACGCCACGCTGGAAGAAATCGCCGAAGCCGACTTGCTTTTACATGTGGTGGACATTTCGCACCCCAACGCGCTGAATCAGTTCGAGGCTGTGCAGGAAACCCTGGAAGAAATAGACGCAAGCCATATCCCGATGGTTACGGCGTTCAACAAGTCGGACTTGCTGCAAAATTTAGAACAGGCGCGCGAAACCCTAAAAGCCTTCCCCAAATCGGTCGCCGTCTCCGCCGTTCAAGGAACGGGCGTCGGCGAATTGCTGCGCTTGGTGCGGCGGGAATTATTTGAAGCCTACGACTTCATTCGCGTGCGCCTTCCATACAGTCAGGGCGCGTTGATTTCTCTCTTCCACGAGCTGGGACAGGTGGAGCGCGTGGAACATGAGCGCGGCGGAGTGGTCATGCAAGGGCGGCTCCCCGGCAGGCTGTTGGCGCAGTTCGCTCCCTGGCGCGCGCAAGCCGTCGAAAGCGGCGAAACGCTGGATGATTTTGAAGAAAACGTTCTTTTAGAGGAGGAATAGTGTCCAAATTTCTAGACCGCGCCTCTGAATTTTTAGCGCATCGAAAAGGGTTGCTGCCCATCATTGGATTGCTTCTGATACTAGTCAATCTTTTGATTCAATTCATCGCCCCCGGCAGTTTTCTTGCCGCCAGCAATCTTCTTTTGCATCTTGGACTGGTTGTCGCCATTTTCGGTTTGATGCTCGCTTGGGCGTTGTAAAACCAAAATTGCATGTCTCTTGCGCTCATTGGACAAACGCTCCTCAGCCAATATCGCATTGAGGAGTTTATCGCCCCCACGCCGCTGGGAAGGCTCTACCGCGCCGCCGATACGCGAAGCAATAAGCCGCTGGCGCTGACCTTGCTGCCTAAAGCCGTCGCGGAAGACGCGGAAATCATCAAAGACCTCGACGCAAAATCGCAAAAATTACGCGCCCTGTCCGCCTCCCCCAACCTGATTACTTACCTCGGTCTGCGCCAAACCCCAACGCTCGCTTTCCTGCTGGAAGAGTGGGTGGACGGTCCTCCCCTTTCCTCTATTCTTCAAAAAACGCCTTTGCCGGCGGCGGAAATTCTGATATACGTCCGTTCGCTTTGCGCCGCGCTGGAAGTCCTGCACGGGCAAAATTATCTGCACCTCAACCTCGCCCCGGAATTAATTCGCGTCAACAAACAGGGAGAGGTCTTCCTGGGCGGAATTGGCGCGGCGCGGCAAATCGGCGGCGAGGCGAAAGAAGGGAAATGGGGAAATTACCCGCGCCTGTACGACGCCCCGGAAAAGTTTGAAGGCGGCGCGCTTACCCCGGCGACTGACATTTACGCCCTGGCTGTCCTGGTTTACCAACTCGCCACGGGAGAATGGATTAACGGCAAACCCGCCCCAAAAACCGCCGAAGCCGTTAAACGGGTTCATCTTGAAATTACGCCGCCGGCGCCGGTTTCGCTCAACGTCGAGATTCCCGACCACTTCTCGCGCATGATTCTTTGGGCGTTAAGAAAAAACCCCGATGAACGCCTCAAGTCCACCACTGAATTTCTCTCGGCTCTGGCGCTTGCCGCCCGCTCCTCCATGGAGGAGATTCCGAAAAGACTCCAACCGCCAACCGCTCCCGTTTCGGCAAGCGTTCTGGAAGACTGGAATTTTCTCCCGCCGCCGCAGACCAGCATCATCAAACAAAACGTTCCCTCCTTACAAGAGCGTCTAGTCGAGATTGAGCGGGCGCAGCCTAAAAAAAGCGCCGTGCGGTTCGGTGTCGTTTCGGCGCTGGTCTTTGCCCTGACGGCGGGTTTTTTGTCCCTCTTTTGGCTGGCAAGACCCGCTCCTGAAGCAAGTCTGCCCACTCCAATACAATTCACCCCCTTTGCCGCCGATTACACCCCGCCGCCCACTTTTACGCCGCTTCCTAAGCCCACCGACCCCAAAGGGGGACGTATCGCCTTCACCTGCACGCGGGGAGACTATAACCAGATTTGCATGATTAACCGCGACGGCAGCGGATTGATTCAACTCTCGGACATGGAAGCAAGCAATTATTATCCTGTCTTCACGCCGGGCGGCGAAGGACTTTTGTTTGCGTCCAACCGCAACGGTCCCTTCGATTTATACCTGCTGATTTTCGGAGAAAAACAACTCATTCAAATTACAAAAAACGTGGGAAACGTGGTCTCTCCCGATTATTCGCCCGACGGGCGCAGGATTGTTTTCGTCAATCGCGCCGGGACTGGAACCGCGTCCATCTGGATGGTCAACGCCGACGGATTAAACCCCCGTTTGGTATACGCCGGCGCAGAAGACATCGTCGCTGTCGCCTGGTCTCCCGACGGAGAGCGGATTGCCTACGCCATGTCGTCGGGCGCGCCCCAGGAATACGAAATTTTCACGATGAACGTCGAAGGGAAAAATCACGTCCGCATTTCGCGGGGATTACAGGGAATTGGCGGGAGTTTGAGCTGGTCCCCAGACGGAAAAAGCCTTTTGATTCACGCCGGTCCGGCCGGCGACAAAAACATCTTCAAACTCGAAGTCGCCGACGGAGCCTACACTCAGCTGACGGACGGCGGCAACAACGCAGGCGCGTCCTATTCCCCCGATGGACGGTATATTGTCTTTAATTCGCTGCGCAACGATAACCAGGCGGACCTCTACATCATGCGCGCCGACGGGACAAACCAGGTTCAACTCACCAATCATCCCGAACCGGATTGGGGCGCGCGATGGGTGGAATAAAAATTCCGCTCTGCTCTTGCTCGCGGCGACAAATTTTCAAGGCGTTTACAACGGAGCCCGCTCCGGTCAAGCGTTTAACGGGGCTGCCCCCAGGCGGTCTGAAAATCGGAAGGGGAAAAGCGAAATTCGCCGATATCAACAGTTTGCCCGGCGGCGACTTGCACGGAAATCTCACGTCCAACAGCGCGATACCCAATAACAAGCGAACGGACGCCCGCCGGAACGCCGCTCAACACAAAATGTCCGTTTTCATCCGCGGTGGCGAAAACCGCCGCGCCAGCCACAGAAATTTCAGCGCGAAGCGGATTTCCCTGCGGGTCGAGCGTTATCCCTGTGACAGAGCCGGTTCCCGCCAAAGAGCCAATCTGCCAAAGACGAACAAGCAGCATTCCCAGCGCCACGAACAATAACGCGAGCAGTATTTTTCGAAATATCCGAAGGCGGCGCGATGGGTCGGGAATGTTTTCCGGTAAACCGTTCCGATATTGCTCCAGAGAGGGGGATTCTTCGAAACTCATTGGGCTGCCTCCTCGCATCCAATCGGCTTGACGACCAGGTCTTCAAAGGTCAATTGCGTTCCCTGATTGGCGACCACGCCCACTCCCCCCGCCGCGTAGGTGGAATCCTTGGCGGTCAGCGCAGGCTCTCCATTCAAATAGGCGGTAAACGAATCGCCCTCGACTTTAATTCTAAAATCGGGCGGATTCGTCCAATCGAAAGAAGAAGGCATATCCATCGCAGCCAAAGGCGGTTGAATTTGCTTGCCGTTTACCCATTTGCTGAAATAAATCACCGCCGGTTTGTTTTTATTGACTTGCTCAACTTCAAACATATATCCGTTCAAACCGTTTTTATCGTATGTAGACCGAAACGCCAGCCCATAGCCGTTCCAAGTCGGGCGGATATTTTCAACGCCAACGCCGCTCAAATCAATCTCATAGTCGCTCCCCAGGCGCGCAGGCAGCAAACCGCCGCATAAAGGGCAAACCCTGTATCCTCCATCTCCCGGCGTTATCCCCCCTCGCCAAAAGCTGTCTTTGAAAGCCTGCCAATCGCCGCTTGACCGCGCAAGTTCGCCGCACGAAGCGGTTACGTTGTTGAACTTCAACCCGTCAACGGCTTTGGCATATACCTCCGAAAGGGAAACGCCGCTGAGGCTCAAACCGAGAATCGCGACAAAGCCAGTCAACAACAAAAGCAGGACGTACTCCACCAGTCCCTGGGCGCGTAAGTTTTTGAATCTGGACATGGAATTCTCCTGTAACAAGAAAGCGAGCCTGCAATTCGCCGCGCGGCTTCTCGCAAAAAGGTTTGACCCTGACAACACAGCGCGGCGCGCGCTTCTTTGTATGAGTATACAGCCAGCCGCGTCCACGGCGCATTACAAATCCCTAACTACCTTGCGGGGGAAACAGCGCCGCGCGCCGCCTCCTTTCCCGTTAACCAACAACCGCAAATTGAGTCTCCCAATCAAAGGCGCTGGAAAATCAAAATTCAAGTCGCGGGTCAAAAATCGCTTTGCGGACTATAATAAAGCAACCCATTTCCGGAGGTCAATGTGTCCAACGTATTTGCGTCCAAGCATCCACTGGTCGCCCACAAACTTTCGCGCCTGCGCGATAAAAACACCGAACCCAAAAAATTCCGCGAACTGGTGCGGGAAATCGCCGCGCTGCTGGCTTACGAAGCCACCGCCGACCTGCAGACTGTGCCGCGAGAACTCGACACCCCGCTTGCAAAAACGACGGGAGCGGAGTTGAAGGAAAAAATCGGCCTCGTTCCCATTTTGCGGGCGGGGCTGGGATTGGTCGAAGGCTTCTGGGAATTGATGCCCAGCGCCGAAGTCTGGCATATTGGCTTGTATCGAGACGAACATACCCTGCGCCCGGTGGAATACTACAATAAACTTCCGCTTGAACCCCGCGTATCGGTGTGCCTGATTCTTGACCCGATGCTTGCCACAGGCGGCTCCGCAGTGGCTACGGCGGAAATTCTCAAACGTTGGGGCGTGAAGAAAATCAAATTCGTCGGGTTGATTGGCGCGCCCGAAGGCATTCAAGCCATGCAGACCGCGCATCCCGACATCCCCATTCATCTCGCCGCCATTGACGACCATTTGAACGAGCGCGCCTACATCGTGCCAGGGCTTGGCGACGCGGGCGACAGACAGTTCGGAACGGGGTAGCGCGGAACCTACAAGTACATCCGCCGCCCGTTGTATTGTTCGCTATTGTTGCCGAAATGGGGCATCTTCTTCAAGTTCAAGCGCATCACGCTGACCGTCGCCACGCTCGCCGTCGCCGCGACTGTCTTTTTGTTCTTCACCGCCAAAGCGGACAAAGCCGAATGCGCCCGCTTCTTTGGCGGTCAATATCAGGACTACATGAAGCGGTCGAAGACGTTCATTCCGTATATCTTCTAGTTGGGCGGTTCACACGGCGCATATTTCAAGTAAATAAAAAATGAGCGACAACAGCCAACTCAGCAAACGCGAAAAAGAAGTAATAGAACTCCTCTTGCAAGGCAAAAGCAATAAACAAATCGCTTTTGCGCTCGGCGTTTCCGCAAGCGCCGTTGAATATCACTTGAAGAATATTTACAAAAAACTTCAAGTAAATTCCAGAACCGAAGCTGTTTTGCGATTGGGGAAATCCGTAGGCGGCAACGTTACGGGTGAATTAGGGAAATCCACAGTTGAAATGAATGGCGATACCGCCGACAATGACAGCCAAACCGTTTCAACAAGGAGAAACCCCATGAATAAAATGTTTGCGCTGGTCGGCGGCGGCTTATTGACAATCACGCTGGTTGGAGCCTTGGTTCTAGTTCTTATGTTTATTGACCTGCCCGTTCAAGACAGGACAGTGACGCCAACAAACGACTTGCCCCTGCCCGACCTAACGATTACTTCGGCGTCCGTAAGCATGATAGACAACAACGGGATATGTCTTTCCTATTACGGATTCAACGTAACTGTCGTCAATCAAGGCAACGCCCCCGCGCTTAATGTGACGCTCGCCGACAATACAGGGCAAGAAATCGGCGTTGGGAATTTGAATCCGCTTCAAAGCATGTCAATGTCTTTCGTCGCGCACGCGAAAAACGGAGCATATACCGTAACGGCAGACCCGCGCAATGTCATTGCCGAGAGCGACGAAAACAATAACGCCGCCGCTTTTTCTCAAGCTACAGCAACGCCGATTGCTTCCTGTCCGCCATTGCAATTTGGAGATAGCGCGCCCACCTCTACGTCGATTCCGCCTCAAGTATGGTCAACTGCAACGCCGCAAATCATGTCAGGAGCAAAGGCTCCAACAGAAGGATGGAAAACTTATTCCAATTCAGAATACGGTTTTTCAATCAATTATCCGCCGCATCTTGAAATTATCCCTGAAGAAAATACGCAAACGCTGTATATTGGCGAACGAATTCATGTTTGGATTAGCGATGTCAACCCTTTAGATTGTCGGGGAGACTGCCCGTTTGTTGAAAATATCGAACCCGCCACAATCGCCGGCGTCGAGGCGAAGCAAATCACAGGTTATATAGGCGCAGTGGGAGGAGGCAGCCCTCAGAGATACGTGAGATATATCATGCGACAGAACAATCGGTACTATACTTTTACGCTCCACGCCCTGAGTTTTCACGCCACAGGCAATGACCCTTACACAATATATCCCTTGAATGAAAATGACATCGTTTTATTTGAGCAA
>JAIWOB010000119.1 GCA_020217065.1 Chloroflexota bacterium
GTTCTAGAGACGCTCAAGTTTACAAACTAAAAAGATTTCGCAAGAATCGCGCCAGACGACAAAGGACCTATGAAATCCATGCTCCTGCGGGAGATTACCCAACTCCCACAAAACCCAATGCCGCTGACCTACAGCGAAATCCCCAAGCCGACGCCCGAAGCGGGCGAAGTCTTGCTGCGCGTGACGGCTTGCGGAGTCTGCCACACCGAACTGGACGAAATCGAAGGGCGCACGCCTCCGCCGCGCTTGCCTGTGGTGTTGGGTCATCAGGCAGTGGGGATAATCGAAGAAGGTGAGAACAAAGGTCAGCGCGTGGGCGTGGCGTGGATTGCTTCGGCTTGCGGCGAGTGCAACTTTTGTAAAAGCGGACAGGAGAATCTATGTCCGCAGTTCAAGGCGACGGGGCGGGATGTGGATGGCGGCTACGCCGAGTACATGAAAGTCCGCGCGGATTTCGTCCACCCGATTCCCGATTCGTTTTCTGATAGTGAAGCCGCCCCGCTGCTTTGCGCTGGCGCAATCGGCTATCGCTCGTTGAGACTGAGCAACTTGCAGGACGGTCAATCGCTGGGACTGATGGGCTTCGGCGGGTCAAACCATCTGGTGTTAAAACTGGCAAGGCGCAAATTCCCCAACGCGAAGGTTTTCGTTTTCAGCAGAAACCCAAAGGAGCGCGAGTTCGCCCTTTCGCTGGGAGCGGCTTGGGCGGGCGGCATTGACCAGAGTCCGCTCGAAGGGTTGGATGCGGTCATTGACACCACGCCAGTGTGGGGCGCGGTCAGCGAAGCGCTCAAACGGGTACGACCAGGCGGCAGGGTGGTTATCAACGCCATTCGCAAGGAAGAGTCCGATAAGTCCATCCTCAGCCAGTTGGATTATCCCTCGCAGTTATGGATGGAAAAGGAAATCAAGTCGGTCGCCAACGTGACCCGCGCCGACGTGCGCGAGTTCTTGCAATTGGCGGCGGAGGCGGGCGTCAAGCCCGAATTTCAGGAGTATGATTTGAAAGACGCCAACCATGCCCTGCTCGAAATGAAGCGGGGAAAAATTCATGGCTCGAAAGTATTGAGGATGTAAAATGGAAAACAAAAGCGTATACGATTTGAAGTCTGTCAAACTGCCCTACCTTTCGGGCGGACTGTTGAAACTGTTCGCTTCGCTTGTTGAAAGCCCGTTGGGCGGGGCGCTCATCCCCAGCCTCCTCGAAAGCGCGGGCATTGCCTGGATGCGGAAGCAGGTCATTGACGAAGCGCCGACCCACCACCCGATTTATCACACAGGCACGCTCGCCGCAAAAGACGCGGCTGTGCCGGAAAAGGAGTTGCCCAGCGCGGCGGCGGTGGAGTCTCGCGGGTTTCATTTTGCGACTGCGCTGGACTACGCCAAAGCCTACCGCGACGGCAAGACCACGCCCGAAGAAGTAGCGTCAAAATTGCTGGATGCCATCGAAGCCAGCGACAAAGCCACGCCTCCGCTGCGGGCTGTGATTTTCTGCGACCGCGAAGATGTGATGCGGCAGGCGCGCGAAGCCGCGCAGAGAATCAAGTCGGGCAAGCCGCTCGGCGTTTTCGACGGCGTGCCAGTGGCGGTCAAAGACGAACTCGACATGGTTCCCTACCCGACCAAAGTTGGCACGTCGTTTTTGGGTCAGTCGCCAGCGAAAGAGGACGCAACCGTGGTGGCGCGGATGCGGGCGGCGGGAGCGCTGATGGTCGGCAAGACCAACATGCATGAAATCGGCATCAACGTGACGGGTTTGAACCCGCATCATGGCACGGCGCGGAATCCCTACAACGTCAACCACTACACGGGCGGAAGTTCCAGCGGTTCGGCGGCGGCTGTGGCGGCGGGATTGGTCCCCGTCGCCATCGGCGCGGACGGCGGCGGCTCGATTCGAATCCCCGCTGCGTTTTGCGGCGTCTTCGGAATCAAATCCACCTTTGGGCGGGTCAGCGAATTCGGCGCGGCTCCATTGTGCTGGAGCGTCGCCCACGTCGGTCCGCTGGCGGCGACCGCCACAGACTTGGCTCTCGCCTACGGCGTGATGGCAGGTCCCGACCTGCGCGACCCGAACTCGCTCCATCAACCCATGCCCACCCTCGAAGGTTGGAACAAAGCCGATTTGCGCGGAATCAAACTTGGGGTCTACAAAGAGTGGTTCCAGCACGCCGAGCCAGAAGTGGTCGCGGCTTGCGAAGTCATGCTGAAACGGTTCGCCGACATGGGCGCGGAAATCCGCGAGGTGGTCATCCCCGATTTGGAGCTGAACCGAGTCGCGCACACCGTCACCATCGTCAGCGAGATGGTGCAGGCGATGAGTTACACCTATCCCGAACATCACCGCGAACACGGGCTGGATGTCCGCGTCAACCTGGCACTGGGACGCGCCTTCAACGCGGGAGATTACCTGCTCGCGCAGCGCGCCCGCACGCGGATTATCCGCAACTTTATGGACGCGCTCAAAAACGTGGACGCGATTCTGACTCCCACCACCGCCATCGCTTCGCCTGAAATCAAGCCTGGCGCCCTGCCCGACGGCGACTCCGACCTCTCGGTGACGGTGGAAATCATGCGCTTCGTCACCGCTGGCAACCTGACGGGACTGCCTGCTGTCTCTTTCCCTGTTGGCTACACAACAAAAGGTCTCCCAATCGGAATGCAAGCCATCGGACGCCCCTGGCAGGAAACTTCTCTGCTGCGGCTGGCGGTCAATGCGGAACAGGCGCTTGAAAGAAAGGAGCCGCAGGTACATTACAAGATTTTATAACCGATGGCGCATACCGTCCCGAAGGTTTGAATTTCAAATGGCTTGATATACGAGAACCTTCGGGACGTTTCTCGTAAGGCGATTTGTAAGAAATTTTCAACAGAAAACATCAAATCTAAAAGGGCGTGAAGATAAAAAACCTCACGCCTTTCCGTTTATCGGCAAGACGAATTTTAGAGGCGACCAAATGAAAATCCAAAAGCGTATTCGCCCATTGATGCGGGTCGGTGAGGCGTTTCAAATCCCCCAGATATTTCTCATCCCAGGCATGTTGGTCTCGTGCGGACTCATCCCCTTGAGCCTGACGGCGGAGTCCGTCCCGCCAGGCACGGTCATCGGCGCGGGATTTGCAGCCGCCGTCTTCGGCGTCCTTGCGTTTTTTGCGCTGGCAATACCCGCCTTCAACGCGTTTCTCCTTCAGCAAAACGGCGTTGAAACGACCGCTGTCATCGTCAAGAAGGAAAAACGGGGCAGATGGCTGATGACGTCGGACGCCAGCGTCCGCATGTTGGATTCCTATGTCGCCTTTGAGTTTACGCCGGAGAATTCATCCGCTCCCCTGCGGCTGGAAGCGGAAGTTGGGAAGATTTATTCGAGGCTGTCGGAAGGGAAGGCAGTGAAAATCCGATACGCAAAGTCGAATCCGCGCATCGTCAAATTTATTGGGGAATAGACGAATGAGTTCGGGATAAATGAAACGCGCATCCCAAAGATTTGATTTTGCCGCTAAAATGGCGCCCTGAAAAATATTCGGGGCGTTTCAACAATGTGGGAAAAATGGTGGGTTGAATTCCGACATACAAGGTCTATAATCCAAATATACTTCGGAGGAGAATCTTATGTTTGGAAAAAATAGAAACGTCTTGTGGTCGGCTCTTTTGCTCAGCGCAGCCGTCCTCGCCTGCAACTTGCCGTCAAACGCTCCCGCCGCCCAAGAAACGGCGACAGAAACGCCCAGCCCGAACGCTCCCACCCTTCCGCCCACGGCATCAGAAACTCCCAGCCCAACGGAGACGCCGCAAAGCCAAGCGGCTGCGGCGACGGTTTGCGCCCCCACGGTGACCGCCAACACGGTTGCAAACGTCCGCAGCGGGCCGGGGCAGGTTTATAACGTCATCGGTTCGCTGCCGGAAGGCGGGACAGCCAAAGTGGCGGGAAAGAATTTCGACGGCACATGGTGGTATATCGAATTCGCCGGCGGCAGCGGAGGATTCGCCTGGATTGCCGGGTCGGTGACTTCCGCCGCCTGCATCCCCGACACGCTGCCGTCTATTGCGGCTCCGCCGACTCCAATCGCTCCCACGTCGACGCCGACAAACGCGGCGACGGCTGCGCCAACTCCAACGCCCACGGCGACAAGCGGCGGAATTATTCTTCTACCGCCCATCTTCATCCTGCCAACGCCGACGCCAACCTTTATTCTTATCTTCCCGCTCCCCATCATTACCATTGGACCGTAGAACAGTTCGAAGAATCAAAACTCCCGGCGCTTGCCGGGAGTTTTGATTTAAGCCTGCATTTCCGACGACGCGTTTACCAAGTCGTGAATCCAGCGCTTCGACTTGTATCTCCACCCGCTGACAAAGGCTTTCGCCAGTTCTTCCAGCATCACCATGAGATACACCCAATAGACGGGAAGACGAAAGGCAAAGGCGCCAGCATAGGCGGCGGGGACGCCAATCAGCCAGATGGAGCAAATCTCCATCAGCAGCGCAAATCGAGTATCCCCGCCCGCGCGCAGCGCGCCAATGAAAATAGAGAAGTTAAATATCCTCAGCCACAAAGTCGCCGCCATCACGGTTAACAAACGGCGAACGCTGTCCGCCCCTTTCGGAGACAGTTCATACAATCCGACGACGAGGTCGCGGGAAAGGAAGACCAGAGTCCCAACGCCAAGCGCAAAAACCACGCCAAGGATGAGAGTTCGCCTCACAATTTCCTGGGCTTCCTCTTTTTGCCCCGCGCCGATACGGTTGCCGACCAAAACCGCGCAGGCGTTCCCCAATCCAAGAAAAATCACAAAGCCAAGCTCCTCAATAGCGGCGTTGACGTTGATGGCGGCAATCGCGTCTGTGCCGATATGGGCATAGATGGCGTTATAAGTCGTGACGCCAAGAGACCAGAACAATTCGTTAACGGCGGCGGGCAGGGCGGTTTTCAACACACGGAGAAAGAAGGGGGCGTCAAAGGAGAAAAAGGTTAACGGGTTGGCGGCAAGCGGCGTCTTCAACCCGTAGACTAAAGCAAGAAGCAGAAACAGTTCGAGCGTCCATCCTGCCGCCGTGCCGAGCGCCGCGCCGCGCACCCCCAGGGCGGGAAACCCCGCAACGCCGAAAATCAGACAATATCCCAAAATCGTTTTGAAAATCAAAGCGGAAACGGCGACAATCACCGTCATTCGAATCAAGCGAATACTGCGTAAAACGGCGACATAAGCCGTGATGATGGCGATGGGTATATAAGTAAACCCCACGATACGCAGATAGCCGCTCCCAAGCGCAACGACTTCGGCGTCATTTGTGTAAAAGCCAAGCGTGGTTTCGGGGATTACCAGGGCGGCAAACGTAAAAAAGAGAGCCGCCGCTACGGATACGAGCAGGCTCATCCCCAATATCTTGCGGATGGGCTCTATCTCCCGCTTACCCCAATATTGAGCCGTAAATATCGCCATACCGCTGGTCGCGCCGAATAAAATTAAAATCAAAACAAAGAAAACCTGATTCGCCAACCCCAGGGCGGCGATGGAAGCCTCTCCCAATTGTCCCACCATGACAATATCCACCATGTTGAGCGAAGCCATGATAAATTGTTGAAAGGAAATGGGAACGGCAATCACAAGCAATTCGCGCAAAAAAGCGCGGTCGCGAAGGAAGGAAAGATTCATGGGCAGATTGTATCAAAATAAACACAGCCGCGTCCGGCGGCGCGGCTGTGTTATACGCTGAACGGGGAAAATTACTCTTTGGGAATTCCCACAAAAATACTCCCATCTCTGACTTGAACGGGATAAGCGGGAATATCCACCACCGCCGGCATGGACATGGCTTTGCCCGTCCGCACGTCGAATTCCGCGCCGTGACGCGGGCAAACGATATGATGCCCTTCCAGGTCTCCATCGCCCAGGGGACCGTCGTCGTGAGAGCAAACGTCGCCCACGGCAAAAAACTGTCCGGCGATATTGAAAACCACAATCGGTTTGTCGCCAATTTCGACAAAGAACCGCTCGCCGTTGGGGAGTTCGGAGGCGGGGGCGATTTCCACAAATTCAAAGTTGTCCGTTGGTTGAGAGGCGTAATTGAACATGTTACTCCACCAGCGCGTCGCTTGCTTCCTTCATGCCATAAACGCCCGCTTTCAAGACTTTCAACGAAAGCAGGGCGCATTTCAAGCGAACGGGACCAAGGTCAATGCCGAGCAATTCAAGAACGGAATCTTTGTTGAGTTTCTTCACTTCCTCCAGCGGCTTGCCGATGATGGACTCAATCAACAAATCGGCGGAGGCTTGCGAAATGGCGCAGCCGTGACCGTCAAAACGGGCGTCGGTGATAACGCCGCTCCCATCCACCCGCAGGTCAATTTGGATGTGGTCGCCGCAGAGCGGGTTGTTGTCGGAAAAAGAAATATCGTGCGGGTCGAGTTTTCCGCGGTAGGAGGGGTTTTTGTAATGCTCGATGATGATTTCTCGATAGAGGTCGTCCATATTGGTTCCGTATCAAGCGTTCCAGCGTCAGGCAATCCAGCACTTACAGATGAGGTGACGCTGGAACGTCGAAACGCTGAGGCGCTTTTATCCAAACATCTTCTTCACTTTGTAAATCCCATTCACCAGCGAGTCCACCTCTTCTTTCGTGGTGTACAAATAGAAGGAAGCGCGGCTGGTAGCGGGAATTCCAAATTTCTCGTGCAGGGGCTGGGCGCAGTGATGACCGGCGCGGACGGCGATTCCATCCTGGTCCAAAATCTGCGCCACGTCGTGCGGGTGAACGCCTTCGAGCGTGAACGCCGCGACGCCGCCTTTTTTGTCCGCCGATGGACCGAACAACTTCACGCCGGGGATTTCCTCCAACCGCTCCAAAGCGTACTCGGTGATTTCACGCTCGTGCGCCGCGATTTTATCCATGCCAATCGAGGACAGGTAATCCACTGCCGCGCCAAAACCAACCGCCTCGGCGATGGCGGGCGTGCCGGCTTCAAATTTATGCGGCAGGGAGTTCGGGCGGAAAGAACGCAGTTTAACCTCTCGAATCATATCGCCGCCGCCAAGAAAAGGAGGCATGGATTCCAGCAAATCGGCTTTGCCGTACAACGCGCCGATGCCCGTCGGTCCGCACATCTTGTGCGCCGAGAAAACATAGAAGTCGGCGTCGAGAGCCTGCATGTCCACCGTCAAATGAGGAACGGATTGCGCCCCATCCACCAGAGTCACGGCGCCCGCCTGATGGGCAAGACGAATGATTTCAGCGGCGGGATTGACTGTCCCCAAGACGTTGGACATGTGAGTAAACGAGACCAATTTCGGGCGGCGTTCCAACAGGGATTGGTACGCCTCCAAGTCCAGCAACCCATCCTCCGTCACGGGGATGAAGTCCAATTCGACTCCGCGTTCCAATTGAAGCATGTGCCAGGGGACCAGGTTGCTGTGGTGTTCCATCTCGGTCAGGACAACAAGGTCGCCCGGCTTCAAATTAGCGCGCGCCCAACTATACGCCGCCAAATTAATGGCCTCGGTGGCGTTGCGCGTGTAAATCACCTGCCGCGCCGATTCGGCGTTGATGAATTTAGCGACTCGCTCGCGCGCGCCTTCGTACAGCGCGGTGGCTTCTTCAGCCAGCGTATGCACCCCGCGATGGATGTTGGCGTTGGTTTGGCGATAAAAATCGTCCATCGCCTCTATCACCTGTCGCGGTTTCTGCGACGTGGCGGTGGAATCGAGGTATATCAAACGCGCGCCTTCGCGCGTCTGGCGTTCGAGAATGGGAAAGTCCTGACGAATTTTAATGACATCAAATTTCATAAGCGTCGCAACGGCGGCGAAGTTTCCAAGAATTTCGCCGTTTCCTGCTAATAGTCGGGAAGAATATCCTTCTTTGCCGTCCTCTTGGAAGCGACGGGGCGAATGTGTTCCGAGTTGAGCGGATACCAAAGAATTCGGTCAGGCACCATCCAGCCGTCGGTGAGGTAAACGTTGGAACGAAATTGAACCGCGACCATTTTATAGTCCACCTGCACCACAATGCCCTTGACCCAGCCGCGAATCCGTTCGCGGCTTTTTTCGTGGTCGCAAAACACCTCCACCGTATCGCCCACTTCGAATTCGTGTTCATAGCCGGGCGCCTTCATATAAGAAAATTGGCTCGAACGCTGAGCGCGTTTGATGGGACGTTTCGGCGAAAAGGGATTAATAACCCGTTTCACCACTTGCGACGGAACAACCCGCGCGGACGGCGCGGCGGTTTTTTCCTTTTCCGTCTGCTTCAAAGCCGGTTTGACCGCCGCCTTCGATTTGCGGCTTGGCTTCGAGACCAGCCGCCTCATCGTCTTCTTGACCGCCGCCTTTGGTTTGACTTTCGATTTTTCGACCATAACTCACATCCTGTTGTGGATTTTTAACGCCCTCCGCCTCTTTCCAAACCGGAAGTTGGCGCGCCCCAACCAGGCTGATTCCCGCCGGCGGGGCGAGCGAGCCGCGCCGCAAATTTCCGCAATTTGCAGCGCGGCTCCTTATTTTACCCTGACAACTTATCTTGAATGGCTTGCTGGAAGCGCTCGCGCACGCCCTCAAACGGAATACGCTGCATGATAGGGTCGAAGAAGCCTTCCACAACCAGGCGTTCCGCCTCGCGCTGCGGGATACCGCGCGACTTAAGATAAAAGAGCGGCTCTTGTTCCAGTTTGCCCACCGTCGCGCCGTGCGTGCAGCGCACATCGTCGGCAAGGATTTCCAAGCCGGGGATGGAATCGGCGCGGGCACGGTCATCCAACACTAAATTGCGATTCGCCTGATAACCGTCGGTTTTTTGAGCGCCGGGGGCGACGTAAATCATGCCCTGCCAGACGGAGCGGCTCGCGCCTTTCAACGCGCCCTTGAAGAGCAGGTCGCTGGTCGTGTGCGGCGCGAGATGATTTTGCTGCGTGTCATGGTCAAGATGCTGCGTCCCATCGGTAAAGTAAAAGCCGGACATGCGTCCCGTTGCGCCTTCTCCAACGAGGTCGAGGTCGGAAAAGTTTTTGGTCAGCCGCGAACCGACCGCGCCAAAAACCCAATCGAGGTTTCCGCCGCGTTCGACGCGCGCGCGCTCATGCGAGAAGTTCCAGACATGGCGCCCCCATGACTGTAATTCAACAAAACGCAAATGGGCGTTTTGCCCGACGTGAATTTCCACCACGCCCGCGTGCATAGCGTGACCGGGCTCATCAGGCGACGCGGCTTCGTGAACGTAAGTGACCGAAGCGCCGTCGTCCAAATTCACAATCAAATGCGAAACATGCGCCAAGCCGCCGCCGGGTCCCCATAACACGGAATGAAGCGGAGCTTCGACATGCACGTTGCGCGGAACATGCAGCAGGACGCCATTGTTCGCCAGAGCGAAAGCCAGCGCCGCAAATTTCCCGTCTTCCGCTTTGACGATTTTGCCGATTAACTTTTTCAACAGCGCGGGATGGTCGCGCTGCGCGGTGCGCAAGTCGGCGAAGATGACGCCCTTCGAGACGAGTTCCGGGTCAAGTTCAACGCGCGAGCCGCCGGGCAGCAGGGTAATCTGCCCGCCGTGCTTTTCGCCGGCGAGCGGCTGAAGCAAATACTCCGGCGTAATGGGCAGGTCATGAAATGCGCCTTCTTGGGGCAGTTTGAAATCGGGCGCGGGCAGAAAGCGCAAGTCGGTGCGGCGCCAGGCTTCGTCGGCTGCGGCGGGCATGGGCAAACCCGCAAAAACGTTCCAAGCCTGCAAGCGAAGGTCTTTTAATTCGTCCGACGGAATTGAATCCTGGGCGAAGGAGAATTCTTTTGCGGCGGAATCGCGCCGCGTGCGGGTGACTGATACTTTGGGTTTCTCTTGCATAAGTATATCCATTAACCAATTACGAATTACCTGTTTGCAATTCGTAATTGGAGATTGGTAATTATCCTATCGAACCTTCCATTTGAAGTTGAATCAGGCGGTTCATTTCCACCGCGTATTCCATCGGCAGTTCCTTGACCAACGGCTCGATGAAGCCGGAGACGACCATCGTGGT
>JAIWOB010000120.1 GCA_020217065.1 Chloroflexota bacterium
CGCTTCCTCTTCGCTCAATCCGCGCGACATGAGATAGAACAGCTGCTCCTCGCCCACTTTGGAGACGGAGGCTTCATGACCAATCGTCACGTCGTCCTCGTCAATCTCAATGTAGGGATAGGTGTCGGAGCGGCTCTGCGGGTCGAGCAGCAGGGCGTCGCACACCACGTTGGACTTGACTCCCTTCGCGCCTTTATAGACCTTCAACAAGCCGCGATAGGAGGCGCGTCCGCCCGCCTTGCTGATGGACTTGGAGGTAATCTTGCTCGTCGTGTTCGGGGCGAAGTGAACCATCTTGCTGCCCGCGTCTTGAATCTGCCCCGCGCCCGCAAACGCCATCGAAAGCATCTCGCCGTGCGCGCCGGGTTCCATCAGGTAGCAGGAGGGGTACTTCATGGTGATTTTGCTGCCCATGTTCGCGTCCACCCATTCGTGCGTGGCGTCGGCGAAAACTTTGGCGCGCTGAGTCACCAGGTTGTAAACATTGTGACTCCAATTTTGGATGGTGGAGTAACGCGAGCGCGCGCCTTTCTTGACGATAATCTCAATCACGCCGCTGTGGAAGGAGTCGGTGGTGTATTGGGGGGCGGTGCATCCCTCGACATAATGCACCTGGGCGCCTTCGTCCACGATAATCAGCGTGCGCTCAAATTGACCGACGTTTGCCGTGTTCAAGCGGAAATACGCCTGCAAGGGCAAATCCACCTTCACGCCTTTGGGAACGTACACAAACGAACCGCCCGACCAAACGGCGGAATTCAATGCGGCGAATTTATTGTCTTCGATGGGGACAACCGTGCCGAAATATTCCTTAAACAAGTCGGGATGCTGCTTGAGCCCGTCTTCGATGGAAAGGAAAATCACGCCCTGCTTGGCGAGATGCTCCTGAATGGAGTGATATACCATTTCGGAATTATGGACAATCAAGCCTTCGGCGACAAAATTGTGAGGTCCATCCACTTCAATATCAAAAACTTCTTCGACGCCGACGGGAGTAATGGAATCTACTTTAACGTAGCCCATATATTCGTTCACATGGTCGCGTACATAACCATCGGCGTCCACATAACCGCCAATAAAGGCAAGGATTTGCTCTTGGGGCAGCGAGGCAATCCAATCGGGAACGCGTTTCTCCAACGCGCCGCCTGAAAAGCCGTTCACCTCAAGAAAACGGGCAACAACCGTCGAACCGATGGACAAGCGGTAAGGGTCGCCGTTTTTGGGGGCAATGTCAAACAGCCGGGAGGTTACGCGCTCAAATTCATTCCGCAAAGGTTTATCTGTGGCGGGAATGGCAAATTCAACCCGGGCTTTCTCATGGTCGTGATGAATAAAACCGTCGCCGATATATAAACCAAGCCACCACATCAGGTCTTCGGAAGTCCGCTCGGGCAAATTAACTTCGTTATGCCGCCAAGTCATCTCCACGTCGGGCTGTTCCAGCGCGCAATCTTGCCCTATATCGGGCAGAGACTTTGCCACAGCAACCAAATCGCCCGGCTTTATATCGCGCAGATATTTCCAAGAACGCGCATAACGCCCGCGTTGATAACCTTCTCTTTGTTGATGTTCCAAAACGAGAAAAGGATGATTTTCCGTAGCGCGGATGGAGCGCGTGCCGACCTTCACTTCATAGACGGGGCGCAGACCTTTGGGCATGAAATTTTTTACCGGCGCAGGGATAATTTGATTGGTATCTTCGTCAAGGGAAAAAACGACATCGCCCGGAACAATGTCGCGTATTGGGACAATGCCGCGCGAAGTGTAAACGCCGGTATCGCCGCTCAAACATTCGTATTGCGCGCCCAACCCCGCCAAGAACTTGCGTTCCGCTTCGGGGACGCCGAGTCTATCAAAGGTGCGCTTGATGTCGTCCGGCACATCGTCCCAGGATTTTTCCTGCTTTTCCGTCGGCTTGACGTAATAGTAAATATCGTCGAGGTTTAAGTCTTTAAGGGCGGGACCCCAGTTGGGCATGGGACGCGCGAGGAAGTGTTCCAGCGCCTTCAGGCGGAATTCCAACATCCACTGCGGCTCGCCCTTCATGTAAGAGATTTGTTCCACAACCTCGCGGCTCAACCCCTTTTGGGATTTGAAGGCATAATTATCGTCGCGGCTGCGAAAGCCGTATTTGTATTCGCCCAATTCTTCAAGGATTTTTGCGTCTTCAGACATCGCAGTCTCCGATTCCTGTAAAAAACCGATAAATTACACGGCGGCTTCTTCGTGTTTTTCGCGCACCCAGTCGTAACCATGCTCCTCAAGATGCAGCGCCAGCTCTGGTCCGCCGGATTCAACGATGCGCCCGTTCATCATTACATGCACAAATTGCGGCTTGATGTAGTTTAACAAACGCTGATAGTGAGTAATCACCAGCACGCCGAGATTGGGACCCGCCAGCGCACTCACGCCTTCGGAGACGATTCGCAGCGCGTCAATATCCAGCCCGGAGTCGGTCTCGTCGAGGATGGCAATGGACGGCTTGAGCGTCGCCATTTGCAAAATTTCGGCGCGTTTCTTTTCTCCGCCGGAAAAGCCGTCGTTCAGATAACGCCCGGCAAAGTCGTGATTCATTTTAAGCAGGTCCATCTGCTCTTTAAGGGCTTTGCGAAATTCGGGTATGGGAACGCCCTTGTCTTCTGGATTAACGGCGCGGCGGCGGGCGTTAAGCGCCGAGCGCAGGAAGTTCGCCACCGTCACGCCGGGAATGGCGACGGGATATTGAAAAGCGAGAAAAATGCCCGCGCGCGAGCGTTCGTCCGGCTCCATATCCAGAATATTTTGACCGTCAAACAGCACCTCGCCTTCCGTCACTGTGTAATTGGGATGCCCCATCAGCGTATAAGCCAGCGTGGATTTCCCCGTGCCGTTGGGACCCATGATGGCGTGGATTTCGCCCTGACGAACGGTCAGCGAAAGACCTTTAATGATTTCCTTATCTTCAATGCTTACGTGCAGGTTTTTGATTTCCAATTGCGGCATAAATAATCTCCTGAGAAATAAGCCATGAATGGCGTTTTTTACCGTTTCGCAACATTATAGCAGGGTTGGGCGAAATTGTCAAATATTTATGATAATTTTCTAGTAAATTACCTTCCGTTATACCGCCTTGCTTAACCCGAAAGTTCCCCCTATCAAGCGTCAACTTTCCCAAGACTTTCAGGACGGCGCGCTAGGTTAGTCATAAAAAAACAGGCATTCCCTAAGGAACGCCTGTTTTCTTGCGCGCATTACAGAGCGCGCTCAAAGCGGCGAATAGAAAGCCGCCCCATATCAATCGTCGCCCTTCGCCAATTGAGCCAATTCGGCTTCAATTCTGCGAAGTTCCTCTTCCGCGCTCGGCTTCGGACCGGTAAAGCGCTTCTTCGCGTCCACCTGCCAGTAAATCAACATGAACACAGCCAGAATGATAATGGACCAGCCAGCCAGTTCGTTGGGCGGAATGGAGAACAGAATGGTGATAAACGCAATCCACAGCAGAGCCACAACGTTGATAAAGACTCCCCAAGCCTTCAACGACCAGGGAGCGGTCTCCGGCGTGGTGTATTCGCCCTGCTTCTTGAGTTTGTTCCGCAGGTTGAGGTAAATGGGAAGACCGTAAGCAAGATACAGGGCGGTGGTGCTGACGGCGACAATGACGGAATACACCGCCGAATAGATGGTCAGCAAAACCGCCAGAGCACAGGTGATGACAATAGACCAGATGGGGGTGCGCCACTTGGGATGAATTTGCTTAATCAAGCCATGACCAGGCATCCCGCCGTCGCGGGCGAAGGCAAACCACATGCGGCTCATGCTGGTAATGGAAGCCAGACCGCAAAGCCACATGGCGACGCCGATAATAATGGCGATGATATGACCGTAGAGAACGTTATCGAAGTTCTCGTACACAATATACAGCACCGAGGGCAGCCCGTTGGGCGGCGCCGCCACATTGGCAATTCCGTCCAAGCCGTTTGGAATGTGCAGCGTCAGGACAATCAGCATGGTGTAGCCGACTACAGCCGAAACCGCCACCGAGAGGAAGACGCCCCAGGCGCTGTTAAGGCGCGCCATCACCGTCTCCTCGGCGACGTGCGCCGAAGCGTCGTAGCCGGTATAAGTCCATTGGGCTTGCAGCAAGCCGAGGACAAAGGCAAGAGCAATGCCGCCGGTGGCGTAGAACGGTCCTAACGCCTTCATCATGATGGAATCGAACTCAAAATTGCCGGCGGCAAAGGTGGTGAAGGAAGTTAGGTCCGTGTTCATGGCGCTTTGGAACAGGAAGCCAAACGGTTGGACATGTTTGCCAAACAAAGAGAGAAGGGCAATGATAATGACCACCCCGCCGATGTGCCAGTACACGCTGAAGTCGTTCAACATCGCCGTCAGCTTGACGCCGAAGATGTTAATCAACATCTGCGGAATCATAATGACCACCATCACGCCCACGACAACAAACGTGTTGTCAATGTTAATGCTTGCGCCAAAAATGCGGTTTACGGCGCCGGCGATATACAAAGCAGCCGCAAAGTTGATGCCCGCCGTAATCATAATCTGACCGAGCATGTTAAACCAGGCGGTCACCCAAGCCCATTTATATCCCCCCAGACGGTGCGCCCAGAAATACAACCCGCCAGCGGTCGGGTACGCGGAAGCCAATTCCGCCATCGAGGCGGCAATCGCCAACACAAAAACTGTAACAAGGGGCCAGCCGAAGGTGTTGATAATCGGACCGGCAAAACCAAGACCATAGCCATACAGCAATATGGCGCCGGTAAGGATGGAGATGATGGAAAACGATATGGCGAAATTCGAAAACCCCCCCATTTCGCGGAATAGCTGCTGGGCATATCCCAGTTTGTGAAGGTCTTTCATATCCTCGCGGATAATCTCTTCACGCGTCTTTGCAGATTTCTCAGACATACAATACTCTCCTTGGCATGTTTGGAATTGAATTGCTGAAACCTGACTCGAACGCTCGCGATGTTTACTATCTTATTCAGACACCTCCTTTTCCCTGATTAATAAAAGTTAAGCCGCGATTATAATACGCTCTTGGGAAATTGTATACGGTCAAATTTCGTCATCTTCTGTCAGTTTTCGTCAACTTAATAAAGAAAACCTTCAAATATAAAACGTCGTCCCGCGCAAAGCAGGCTTTCTCGCGCATCCTTTCATCCCGCCGCCAACAAAGCAAGGTAAAATTTACCGGCGAAGCCATTCGGCTGTATCGCAGCCCGCAGTCCGACGGGAATTCAAATCCTCAAAAAAATCTGGCAAGGAAGGAGCAGCCATGTCCCCCACCCTGAACGAAATTCGCGCTGCGGCGGAACGAATCCAGCCATACGCCCACCGCACGCCGGTATTGACCAGCGAAAGCCTGAACCGAAAAGTCGGCGCGCAAGTTTTTCTCAAATGCGAAAACTTCCAAAAAGTGGGAGCCTTTAAATTTCGCGGCGCTTGCAACGCCGTTTACTCGCTGACGGAAGAGGAAGCCGCCCGCGGAGTCTGCACCCACTCTTCTGGCAACCACGCCCAAGCGCTGGCGCTGGCGGCAAAACTACGCGGAATTCCCGCTTACATCGTTATGCCAAACAACGCGCCCGCGGTCAAGAAGAACGCGGTGGCTGGATATGGCGGATTGATTACTTTTTGCGAGCCGACTCTTGAAGCGCGGGAAAACACGCTGGACGGAATTAGACTGGAAAGCGGCGCAACGCTGGTTCATCCCTACGACGACGAACGCGTCATCGCGGGGCAAGGCACGGCGGCGCTCGAATTGCTGCAGGAAATCCCCGACCTTGACGTCCTCATCGCTCCCGTCGGCGGCGGCGGGTTATTGAGCGGAACCGCCATCGCGGCGGGGGAAATCAAGCCAGGCATTCGCGTCATCGCCGGCGAACCTGAAATGGCCGACGACGCCTTCCGCTCGATGCGGGCAGGCGTCATCATCCCTTCCGTCAATCCAAAAACCGTCGCCGACGGCTTGCTGACTTCCCTGGGCGCCCTGACTTTCCCCATCATCCGCCAACGGGTGGAACAAATCGTCACCGTCAGCGAAGCGGGTATTATTGAGACGATGAAATACGTTTGGGAGCGCTTAAAAATCGTCATCGAACCCTCCGCCGCCGTGGCGCTCGCCGTCCTGTGGGAAGGGAAAATCAACCTGCGCGGGCTGAAAGCGGGCGTCATCCTCAGCGGCGGCAACGTGGACCTCGAAAAACTTCCCTGGTAAAGCCGCTTCTTGTTGACTCCGTGGGGAAAAATCACTACCATTAAATTGTGGGAAGAGTTTGCGCCGCAAGTCAGCGTTGGAGGCGCAAACGGAAAGTTCATGTTTTCAAAACTTAATAAGCCGCACTGAGAGGGCGGCGCGATGAAACGTAAAACATACGCATCAGCCAGCCGCAAAACTCACCCTGAAACAAAAGGCGCTGTCCGCGACGGCAAAACAAAATCATCGCAAGAATCTTCTTTGAAAAATCTGCTAGCCGCCGAGGACTTCCTAAACGCCGCCGCGCAAATTATCGTGGCGTTAGACGATTCGGGACGCATCAAATATTTAAACAAACGCGGACTTCGCCTTTTAGGCTATTGCGCCTCGCCCCCGCTTGGTAAAGACTGGTTTGAGACCTGCCTGCCCGCCGAAGAGAGGGAAAGCGCGCGCCGCTTTTTCAATGCGCTTAAAACCGAAAAAGACAGCGAAGACGAAACAAGCCAAACCGATATTCTTACCAGCGCAGGGGAACGGCGGACAATTCTATGGCGGCGCTCCATTCTGAAAAACGAGAACGGCGACTTCCTGGGAATCCTCAATTTCGGCGAAGACGTTACCGAACGCATCGAGATGGAAAAAGCGCTGCGGACTGCCTTAGCCAAGTACAAAACCCTCTTTGAGTGTTTCCCGCTGGGCATCGTCATTGCGGACAGAGCGGGAAACATCCTCGAAGCCAATCCCGCCGCCGCAAAACTGCTCGCCGTGCCGCGCGAAGAATACATTCGGCGCAGCCTGAGCGGGCTGGAATGGAAGACAATACGTCCAAACGGAACGCTTATGCCGTCTGACGAATTTGCCAGCGTGCGGGCATTAAAAGAAAAACGGTTGATTGAAAACGTCGAAATGGGCGTTGTCAAGCCCGACGGCTCCACAGCCTGGATAAGCGTCAACGCCGCGCCCCTGCCGCTGGAAGAGCAGGGGGTGGTCGTTGTCTACAACGACATGTCCGCGCGCAAACAGATGGAAGAGGCGCTCAAAGCCTCTGAAAGAAAATACCGCCTGCTGTATGAAAGCATGATGGACGGCTTTGTCCGCGTAGACATGGAAGGACATATCCTGGAATACAACCGGGCGTACAAAGAATTGCTGGGGTATTCAGACGAAGAATTGAAGGCGCTGACCTACATGGACATTACGCCCGAAAGATGGCGCGAATTCGAAGCGGACATTGTAAAAACCCAGATTCTCCCGCGCGGCTATTCCGACGTCTACGAAAAAGAGTACCGCAGAAAGGATGGCGCAGTCTTTCCGGTGGAACTGCGGACGGTTTTACTGCGCGACGAAACGGGGCGCCCCTCTGGAATGTGGGCGATTGTGCGCGACGTGACGGCGCGCAAGCAGGCAAAAGAAGCGCTGGAAATCTCAAACGCGGAATTAAAAGCGGCTCTGGAACGAGAAAAACGACTGGCGCACACCGACGCGCTGACCGGCGTAAACAACCGCCGCAGCCTGTACGAACTCGCCGCACGCGAACTTGAAATCGCCGTCCGCTACCGCCAGCCCTTCTCGATGATTCTCTTCGACCTCGACCATTTCAAAAAAGTCAACGACACCTTTGGACATACGGTGGGCGACGAAATTTTAGTAAAGGTGGCTGAAAGCGCCTGCGCCGAATTGCGCTCCGCCGATTTCATCGGGCGTTACGGAGGCGAGGAATTTGTCGTCCTCCTGCCCATGACCGCCGCCACCCAGGCTTTCCCGCTGGCGGAACGAATCCGCGAGAGGGTGGAGCGCATCCGCGTTCCCACTCCGCTGGGCGAAGCAAGCGTCACCATCAGCGCCGGGATTGTAGAAATGAAACGCGACTCCGCGCAGGATATATCGGTAGACGACCTGATTCGCCGCGCCGACCAGACCATGTACGCCGCCAAGCAAGCGGGGCGCAACTGCGTCAAAATTGCGGAATAATTGTCATTTTTTTGCAAAGCGCGAATTCCAAAACAGGTATTAGAATAATTAACGCTCATGAACCGCCGTTGGACGCCCCCACAAAGACGTTTCTTTTTCCTGCTGCTTTTCGTTTTCCTGCTCCTCGCCGGCGGAATCGCCGCCCTGGGGTATGGCAATTATCGCAGCGCGCAAGACCGCCTGCGCGCCCAAACAAAAGACCAGCTGGCTGCGATTGCCGCGCTAAAAGCGGGCGAACTCGAAAAATGGAAAAACGAGCGCCTGGCAGACGCCGCCTTTTTTTACCAAAACCGCGAATTTTCCAGGCGAGTCGAAAATTATCTTAAAACGCCGGCGGAAGAAAATACGGAAAGCCTGCTGGCGTGGCTGGAAAAAACCGCATATTCATCGGAATACCGCCGTGCAGCGCTCCTCGACGCGCAAGGCAGAGAGCGGCTTTCTGTCCCTTCCTCTTCCGAAAGCCTTTCGCCTGAGATGACTCTCCAGGTTTCGAAAATCTTGGAGGCGGGCAACTTGACGTTTCTCGATTTTCACACACATTCGGATTCAACCGAAATCTATCTCTCCGTCGCCATCCCTCTTTTCAGCGCCGAAAAACAGCCGCTTGGCGTCCTCCTTCTGCAAATTGACCCCAATCAATACATTTATCCCTATCTTCAGCGGTGGCCCCTTCCCAGCGAAAGCGGGGAAACCCTTCTTGTCCGCCGCGAGGGGAATGAAGTTGTCTTTTTAAACCAACTGCGCTTCAAGAAAGACGCCGCGCTCAACCTGCGGATTCCGCTCCAAAGGGAACAAGTCGTCGCCGTCAAAGCGGCGCTAGGGACTGAAGGATTTACCGAGGGAGTAGATTATCGCGGAACGCCCGTCCTTGCGGAAATTCGCGCCATCCCCAATTCGCCCTGGCTCCTGATTGCGAAAATGGATAAAAGCGAGGTCTACGCTCCCCTGCGGGGAAGGCTGCGGCAAGATGTTGTCTTCTCCGCCCTGCTGACGCTGACCTCCGCCGCCGCCCTGGCGCTCATCTGGCGCAAACAGGAGGCTGACCGCTATCGCGCCCAAATTGAAACCCTCCACGCCCTGCGCGCAAGCGAAAAAAAATTCCGCGTGGCATTCGACACCAACCCCGACGCAGTCTCCATCAGCCGCCTTCGAGACGGTGTGTTCGTCTCGGTCAACAAGGGCTTCGAGAAGATTTCAGGCTACGCCCGAGAAGAGATACTCGGCAAGACCGCCGTGGAGTTAAATCTTTGGAAAGACCCGCAGGAGAGAAACAAATTCATCGAACAATTGCTCGCAAAGGGCAGGGTGCAAAACTACGAAGCGGACTTTTGCGCCCGCAGCGGAGAGATTCAGGGACTGGTGTCCGCCGCCCTGATGGAACTGGACGGCGAGCCGCACCTCCTCAACATCGTTCACGACATCAGCAACCGCAAACGGGCGGAGGAAACCCTGCGGCAGGCGGAGGAAAAATACCCCAGCATCTTCGAAAACGCCGTCGAGGGCATCTTCCAAAGCCTGCCAGACGGCAGGTTCATCAACGTCAACCCCGCATTTGCCCGCATGTTGGGCTATGAATCACCGGCGGAGTTATTGGAAAACATTACAGACATCGCCGCGCAGACTTATGTGGATAAAGAGCGCCGCGTGGAATTGATGCGCCTCATAGAAGAACAAGGCGTCGTGGCTGGCTTTGAATTTCGAATGAAACGCAGAGACGGCAGCGAGATTTGGGTGCGCGAAAACGCCCGCGCCGTCTGCGACGCGGCGGGAAATTTACTCTATTACGAAGGTTTTGCCGAAGACATCACCGAACGCAAGAAGGCGGAACAGGCG
>JAIWOB010000117.1 GCA_020217065.1 Chloroflexota bacterium
GTATCGTGCCAGCCATCATGAAAGCCTGTTCGGGCAGGTCGTCGCATTTGCCGTCGAGGATTTCGCGGAAGCCGCTGACGGTTTCTTTGAGAGGCACATAACGGCCGGGGATGCCGGTGAAACGCTCCGCCACAAAGAAGGGCTGGGAGAAGAAACGCTCAATCTTGCGGGCGCGCGCCACAATGAGTTTGTCGTCTTCGGAAAGTTCGTCAATGCCGAGGATTGCGATAATATCTTGCAAGTCCTTATAACGCTGGAGGATGCGCTGGACTTCGCGGGCGGTGCGGTAATGGTCTTCGCCCACAATGTTGGGGTCGAGGATGCGGGAAGTCGAGGCGAGAGGGTCCACCGCCGGGTAGATGCCTTTTTCCACAATGGAGCGTTCGAGGGCGATGGTCGCGTCAAGGTGGGTAAAGGTCGCAACGGGGGCTGGGTCGGAATAATCGTCCGCCGGCACGTAAACGGCTTGCATAGACGTAATCGAACCGGTGCGGGTGGAGGTGATGCGTTCCTGCAATTCGCCCATCTCAGTGGCGAGAGTCGGCTGATAGCCTACGGCGGAGGGCATACGCCCAAGCAGCGCCGAGACTTCGGAACCAGACATTGAGAAGCGGAAGATGTTGTCAATGAAGAGCAAAACGTCCTTCCCCTGGTCGCGGAAGTATTCCGCCATTGAGAGCGCCGAAAGAGCCACGCGCAGACGGACGCCGGAAGGTTCGTTCATCTGCCCGTAGACCATGACGGTGTCTTTCATCACGCCGGATTCGAGCATTTCGCGGTAAAGCTGCGTGCCTTCGCGGGTGCGCTCGCCGACGCCGGCAAACACGGAGTTGCCCTCATGTTCGGTCGCCACCGAGCGGATGAGTTCCATGATGATGACGGTCTTGCCTGTGCCTGCGCCGCCGAAGATGCCGGTCTTACCGCCTTTGGTAAAGGGGGCAATCAAATCAATGACCTTGACGCCGGTTTCAAAGACTTCCACGCGGGTGGATTGCTCTTCGAAGGCGGGGGCGGGACGATGAATGGGATAGTAAAGCGAGGCGGCAACGTCGCCCTTTTCGTCCACCGGCTGACCCAACACATTAAAGATGCGCCCTAAAGTGGAAGGTCCAACAGGCACCATTATCGGCGCGCCAGTGGCGACGGCAGGCAGTCCGCGTTGAAGTCCGTCTGTCGAGTCCATCGAAACCGTGCGCACCCAGCCGTTGCCCAGATGTTTTTGCACTTCGAGAACGAGCGGTTTCTTGCCTTGTCGTTCCACAGTAATCGCTTCGTAAAGTTCTGGAATTTCATTTTCAGGAAATGCCACATCCACCACGCCGCCGAGAATTTGTACGACACGGCCCGTTGAGTTTGCCATGAGTTCCTCCAATTATTTCGCGGCAAGCGCTTCCGCGCCGCCGACAATGTCCAAGATATCGTTTGTAATGCCCTGCTGACGAACTTTGTTGTAAGCCAGTTGCAGCGCGCCGACCAGTTCCTTTGCGTTATCAGTGGCGTTGCGCATGGCAATCATGCGGGCGGCATGTTCGCTGGCTTGCGCTTCCAACACAGCCTGATAGACCTGCAAAGCGGTAAAACGAGGGATGATTTCATCCAGAATGCCGCGCATGTCGGGTTCGTATTCATAAGCCGCCGCCGGCCCGTTGGACGTGTGCGAAAAATTCTCCACCAGCCCTTCGCCTTCCAACTCCAACGGCAGCAAGCGCTTCAGCGTTGGGACTTGACGTCCCATGTTGATAAAGTCGGTGTAAACAAGATACACCTCATCCACCGCGCCTTTTTGGAATTCCTCCACCGCCATACGCCCAATGGCTGAAACATCGGCAAAAGCGGGCGCGGCGGGCAAGTTGCTAAAATCGGCAATCACCTTTTTACCGCGGCGGATGAGCAAGTCTCTGCCCTTTCTACCGACGGCAATGTAGCGAACCGGCGCGGAATTTGCGTCGAAACGCTGGGCGGTAAAACGGATAACGTTGGAGTTATACGCGCCCGCCAAACCGCGGTCGCCGGTGATAACGACCGCCAACGTATTTTTCACCTCGCTGCGATGCGCCAAAAGCGGGTGCAGGCTGCTGCGCCCCGGCTGCATGGAAACGTGTTTCAACACCTGCCAGGCTTTGGTCGCATACGGGCGGGTCGCCGTTACGGCGTTGATTGCTTTGCGGACTTTGCTGGCGCTCACCGTTTCCAGCGCGCGCGTAACCTGCGAAATGTTTTTTACGCTCTTGATTCTAAGCCGCATTTCACGAGCGGAAGCCATAGTTTAGTCCTTTAGTCTCATAGACTCATAGTCTTATCGTCTCATCGCCTGATAGTCTCCAATCTACTAGTTTGCCGCCTACTGCAAGGCTATTAGACTATCCGACTATTTAGACAATTAGACTAGCTCGTCCACCCCGCGCGGAACGCATCGAGGGCTTTGGTCAAGGCGGCGCGGTTGTCGTCGGTAATGGTCTTCTTCGCGGCGATATCCTTGCCGACTTCGGGATAGGAAGCCGCCATGAAGCGCAGCAGGTCCGCCTGCCATTGCGCCATCTTCTCCAGCGGAACTCCGTCGGCGTAGCCGTTTGTGCCGGCAAAGATGACGATGACCTGCTCTTCCAGTTCCATCGGCTGGTACTGCGGCTGCTTCAGGATTTCCTGCATCCGTTGACCGCGGCTCAACTGCTGCTGCGTGGCTTTGTCCAAATCAGACGCCATCAGGGCAAACGCCGCCAACTCGCGGTAGGCAGCCATGTCAAGGCGCAGGCGCCCCGCCACCTGTTTCATGGCTTTGGTCTGGGCGTCGCCGCCCACGCGGGAAACCGAGATGCCAACATTCACCGCAGGGCGAATACCCGCGTTGAAGAGATTACCTTCGAGATAAATCTGCCCATCCGTAATGGAAATTACGTTCGTGGGAATGTAGGCGGAAACGTCGCCTAGCAGGGTTTCAATAATAGGCAGCGAGGTCAATGAACCGCCCGACCCCTTCACCTTGACAATCTTATAGCCTTCGCCCATCAACTTAGCGGCTTCCTCAGCCTCGTGTCTGGAAAGCGGTCCCGTATAGACTTTGCCATCCACGCCGTCCTTTTCGGAGGCGAGTTCACCCGCATAATCTCCTTTAACAACGACGTACTTTGTCGCAAGGCGGGCGGAACGTTCCAGCAGGCGGGAATGGAGGTAAAACACGTCGCCAGGGTAGGCTTCGCGTCCGGGCGGACGGCGAAGAAGAAGGGAAACCTGACGATACGCCCAAGCGTGTTTCGAAAGGTCGTCGTAAATGATAAGGGCGTCGCGCCCCGTTTCCATGAATTCCTCGCCAATGGCGGTGCCGGCGTAGGGAGCGATATATTGCAAAGCGGCTGATTCATCCGCCGACGCCACTACAATAATGGTGTGTTCCATCGCGCCGTACTTCTCCAGGATGCCGAGCGTGCGCGCAATGGCGGCTTTCTTCTGACCGATGGCGACGTAAATACAAATCAGGTCCTTGCCTTTTTGGTTGATAATCGTATCAATGGCGATGGCGGTTTTTCCGGTTTGGCGGTCGCCGATAATCAATTCGCGCTGTCCGCGCCCGACGGGAATCATCGAATCGATGGATTTGATGCCGGTCTGAACCGGAGTATCCACATCCTGGCGCTCGACGACGCCGGGGGCGATGCGCTCAATCGGGCGGAAGCCGGTGGTGGCGATGGGACCCTTACCGTCAATCGGTTCGCCCAAGGCGTTGACCACGCGCCCAATCATCGCGTCGCCGACAGGGACGGAAGCGATGCGCCCTGTGCCGCGCACGGTCATCCCTTCAACGATTCCTTCGTAGAAACCCATCACAATCACGCCTACGCTTTTCTCTTCAAGATTAAACGCTGTGCCCATCACGCCATTCGAAAATTGAACAAGTTCCTGCGCTCTGACGTTTGCAAGACCTTCCACCCGGGCGATTCCATCGCCCGCCTCGACCACGACGCCGATATCGCTGACGCTAAGCGCAGGGGTGAAACCTTCGATTTGTTTTTGCAAGTCACTGGCAATCTGCTGAATCAGGTCTGACATTCGGTAGCCTCCGCCAAAATTCTAATTACGCACAAGAACCCGGATAAGGGAATTATCCGGGCGGCTTGACGATTTTTACTTATATTCCCAAAAATTCTTGTGAGAGAGAATACAAGCGGGGCAATGATACCTGAAAGGCTCATGATTGTCCAGTTTCATTCGGTCATCTCGCCCAAAAACCTGTCCACCCTTGCCATCCGCGCGGCATGTACTATACTAAGCAATCGGTCAAAAGCCTTTCGCAGCGCATTTGGCTTTTCGGGGAGGGCTAATCCCCAAAAAGCGGAAATGAGTTGTAAGATTATTTTTCGAAGACTCTACTCATCGAGGAGAAACGATGCAAGCCGCCCTTCCCAGCGCAGAAAAAAACTCGCGGCATTTCCCGGTCAAACATTCATGGAAAATAGCCGTCCTCGCCAATATCAAAGACGAAAAACAGCCCAAGCCGGAAGGCGTGCCGCCGGATGTCTTTGCGGAATTTGACCGCATCGAAACAATAAACGCGCTGCGCGCCGCGCTTGAAACGGACGGACACACGACCGTTTTTATCCCCGCCGACAGGAACCTCCCTTATGCGCTCCGCGAGGAGAAACCCGACATCTGCTTCAACCTTGCCGAAGGTCTCGGCGGAGACGCCCGCGAAGCCCAGACGCCGGCTCTGCTCGAAATGCTCGGAATCCCCTACACCGGTTCGCGCGTGCTTGCCAACGGCATCTCGCTCGATAAAACGCTTACCAAACGCATTTGGCGCGACCGCCGCCTGCCTGTGGCGCCTTTTCAGGAATTCCTGAACGGAGACGAGCCGCTGCGTCCGGAATTGAAATTCCCGCTCTTCGTCAAGCCGTCGCGGGAAGGCACAGGAATGGGCGTGGATTTGAACGCCCGCGTCAACAACGAAAAGGAACTGCGGGAGCGCGTGTCTTATATCGTCAGCGCCTATCGCCAGCCCGCCCTAGTAGAGACTTTTCTGCCGGGACGCGAATTTACCATCGGCATTTTGGGGCGCGCAGACGCAAAACTATATTCGCGTCACCCGGAATGGTACGAAAAAGACGGTTTTCACCGCTTTCCCGTTCTCGAAATGGACGCCTCTCACGCCCCGTCTCCCTGGATTTATACCCACGAAGCCAAGTCGAAGGAAGTCGGCGCAGACGGACATTTAGGGTATTTTTGCCCCGCCAACATTGAACCCGACTTGGAGAAAAAGTTAAAGTCGCTCGCTTTGCGCGCCCACCAATTGCTCGGCGCGCTGGATGTCTCCCGCACCGACATCCGCCTCGACGAAGAGGGCAACCCGCGCCTGATGGAAATCAACACCCTGCCCGGTCTTGCTCCCGATTACAGCGACCTTTGCCTGCAAGCCAAAGCCGAAAACATTCGATATGAAGACCTTGTTTTGGATATTCTATACCTTGCCGCCGGACGCTGGGGAATGATTAAACCGCGCGAAGCGGAAGGAAAACAAAACCAGCGCCGCTAATCACAGGCAGCCGAAGTCAAAAAACAAAGGAGATGAGAGATGAAACTCAATAACCCCTCCGTATTCAGCGAAACGCTCCTGAACTATTTTTTGGAACAGGGCTGGCAGTCGCTCAGTAAGCGGGACTTGGAATTACTCATCTTCATCCTTTTAGAAAATGACGGCGCGGTGGACCGTTTCGCATCCAACCACGCCGTCGCAAAGCAATTGCGGCTTACTCCCTCAAAAGTGGCGGCGCTCCGCAAAGACGCCTACGCCCGCTGGCGTCCGCTGACGGATGTCTCCACCAAAGAAATGATTATCCGCATCCTCAAACATACGCTGACGAAGGAAAGACTCGCCAACGCCGCGCGCTACGCTTCAGAACGGACGGCAAAAGAAGGCTTCCTCGCCCTGCTGATTGAACACCCCGATTACCGCGCGGAAATGGAAGAGGCTATCAAAAACCTGGACGGCATCCCCGTCTATGAGCGCAACGCCCAGGTCATTCTCATTCATTACGAGACTCTCTTCCAACTCGCAAAAAATTACGACCTGCTGGACGAGTATTCAAAGATTCAAACTTCGTTGAAGAAGTTGTGCGGCTCCAAGGTGAGCGACCTCGAAGGCTTTCTCAAAAAGGACGCCAAAGACCTGACTTGGGACGACGTTCGCGCCGCTCTCAACTCGACCGCGGCAAAGATTATCGCCGGCGAACTGACCTCCATAGCCCTGCCCGCCTTGTTGAAAACGGCGCTATCGTTCCTCTAATTTACGCGGGGCGAATCGCCTCTGCGTTTATAATCGCGCCATGTCCAATAACAATCGCACCGTCTGGTCTTCGGAAGATGGAGACCTTCGCAAACAAGCGCAGACCATCTCCCGCGCCAAATCCCTGCCGCCAGGGCAACAGACGGCATACCTGCACCGCGAATCGGGCGGACGGGGCGGAAAGACGGTATCCGTCGTCAAGAATCTCATCCTCGCCGAAGAGGACTTAAAAACTCTGGCGAAAAAGCTCAAGCAGGAATGCGGCGCAGGCGGAACGGTCAAAGATGGGACGATAGAAATTCAAGGCGAACGCCGTCAGCGCATGGCGGAGGTTTTGCGGAAATTAGGATACAAGGTCAAGATTGCGGGCGGATAGACGGCGACTTTTCAAGGTCTTAACCGCCCCCCTTTACAAATTCCGTCAATTCAATCAAATTTAAGACGGGGATGACAATCTCCTGCTGGTTAAGTTTTAATGCGGCGCGCTCCGTCTGGGCGCGAACCAGACCAACATACGGTTCATACCATTGGGAAGTGTGCAACGTCAAGATGCCGCCCGTCCCGCCTGTAGGCAAGGTCAAGGTTACGGGAAACGAAACGCGCTGAACGACTTTCAACGCCTGCGAATACTCGCCGGCAGGAGCGCTGACCGCCTCCCGCGTTCCATTCATCTCAAATGCAAGGTCTATAAAAGAAGATTGCGCCACGACAATATCCGAGCCGCCCATCAGGTTCTTAATATTCGCGTAATCTTCGGTCAGGTATTTAGCGTCCCACGCAACCGACCAGTCTTTTCCCGCCAGGGTTTGGTAATCTGGCGCATACAAACCGGAGTCGTGATAGGTGTTGAAGCTTCGGGCAAGGTAATTCGAGAAGTGCATATCCAGCGCAAACAACGGAAAGTCCTCGATGGCTCCTTCCAGACAGACCACAGGTTCAATTGTCGCCGCGCCCGTCTTTTGATTTGTAAACTCGACCCTGACGACAATGTTCGCGCCGTCGTTTCTATCGAGAACCTTGAGCGTGTAAAAGGTCTCGCCGCTTTCGGTCGTAACGCGGTAAGTCCACACGCTGCCCGGCGTCAAAGGTAAAAGAGGATTATCGCAAGGACCGTCTGGAACGGGAGTGGGCGTAAACGCGACGGTCGCCGTGGGAACGGGCGTATCCGTCGGCGCGAGCGCAGGCTGAACGGTCGCGGTTGGAGCGCAGGCAGTCAGAGCCAAAAGCAAAAGAAAAAGAAGAACCCGCTTCATGGTTTGCCGCCCCGCATTAAATCCAACCGAGGATGCCCGCAAAAACAATCATCATTAATGCGTCCGCTCCAGCGACGGCGCTGATAAAGGCAACCTGCGTTTTAGGTTTCCAGTCGTAGCAGTAGAACGCCGCCAAAAAGAAGGGGATATAAACCGTGACGAAAACGGGAAACGCGCCCCACCACGGATAGACCCAAACGAAAGCGGGAGTCTTCGCCAAAAGGATTTCGACCAATGAGAAAAACGCCGCATTGCCGACGGCAAATAACAAACGGTTGTTAACGCCCAACAGTTTGAGCTTGGGGTCGGCGGGAAGCAGTTTGCTCATCACCAGACCCGCAATGGAAAACATGAAACTCAATTCGACGCCCACGCCGACGAGGAGCAAGAGCGCCGTGCCGCTTGGGACAGTCCACAGGGCATGCCCGCTGAAATGCTGGATGAGCGCATTGAGAATCTCGTAAAACCAGTGAACCGAGTAGAGCGCCAGTCCCGCCGCAACGCCTTTCCAATTCCCTTTTGAAATTTCATTGAAATAGACGTACACCACCAGCGCCAGCAGCGCAATGACGTACCATTGGAAATTGTCCCCCTTGCGCAGGATACTCAAAGCCAGTTGGGTTGCTTCAGGGTTGTTCATGGGCGAACCTCCGGGTAGATTGATTTCCAACGCCAATCTTACCCCCGGTTTTCAACGCTGAACATTAAACGTTTTGTGTTTCGAGGTAAGAATCCCCTCCCCATCCTTCATTTTATCGTTTATACTATTGCAACTTCTTGCAATAAGGAAAATTCATGACCTGTTCCCTCAAGTACGCGCCCCAACTCCGCGCCCAGGGTTTGCGGATGACTCCCCAACGGGTGGCGATTCTGCACGTCCTCCACCAGACAGGCGGACATCTCTCCCCCACCCAAGTCTACGAACTGGCGCGGAAGGAACATCCCAGCCTGACCGAGCCAACCGTCTACCGCACGCTGGAAGAATTAGCGGAGAGGAAATTCCTGCTCGCCGCGCACGTGGGCAGCGGAAGGATGGTCTACGAACTGGCGGAGAATCACAACCATCATCACCTCATCTGCCGCGAGTGCCGCGCCGAAATCCAAATCGAACACGCCGCGCTGGAAAAGTTATTCGGAGAATTGGAAACATCCAGCGGATACCGCTTCATTGACAGCCATGTGACTTTCTTTGGGTTGTGCCCGAAGTGCCAAAAAATTAATAAAGGAGATTGATTATGTTGTACTCACCCCAACCCATGCATATCCCTGATGGGTTCTTGTCAACGCTTGTTTCTGTCATTTTGTGGATATTGTCCATTGTCGCTGTTGGCTACGCGCTGCGCCGCGTGGGACAAGACCTCGGCGAGCGCCAGGTCCCGTTGATGGGCGTTCTGGCGGCGGCAATCTTCGCGGGGCAAATGCTCAACTTTACCGTCGCGGGCGGAACTTCAGGTCATCTCATGGGCGCGGCAATCGCCACCATCCTGCTTGGACCCTGGGCGGCAATTCTCGTCATGACCACGGTGGTCAGCATTCAGGCGCTCGTCTTTCAGGATGGCGGTCTGCTGGCGCTGGGAGCCAACATCTTCAACATGGGCGTCATCGGCGTGACGGTTTCCTACTTCACCTACACCACCCTCAAGAAGGCGCTTGGCGAACAAAAGTGGACGCTTTTTGTCAACGGTTTCGTAACCGCCTGGCTCTCGATTTTCATCGCCGCGCTCGCCGTCGCCCTGCAACTCGCCGCCTCTGGGACTTCTCCCGCCAACGTGTCCGTCCCCGCCATGGCGGGCATTCATGCCATCATTGGCGTCGGCGAAGGACTCATCACCGTGGGCGCGCTGGCTTTCCTTTACGCCGCGCGGCGCGACCTCGTAGAGACTGCCCAGCCAGCCCCGGCAGGGAAATTAGTTTGGGCGGTTGGCTTGGGAATCGCCCTGCTGCTGGCGGTTTTCTCGCCGCTCGCCTCCGCCCACCCCGACGGTTTGGAATGGGTCGCCGAACAGAAGGGTTTCCTCGATACGGCGCAGGGTCCGCTTTATGAAGTCATCCCCGATTACGTATTCCCCGGCATCACGAACGAAGCGTTTGCGACCATCGTCGCGGGCATCATCGGCTCGCTGATTGTCTTCGGCGTGGCGTTGGGCGTGGCGTACGCAAGACGCTCGCAAAAGTCTTCATAGCCGGCGCAGGCGCAAAAGTCCCGAAGGCTTCAAAACCTTCGGGACTTTCCGTCTAAAACGGAAGAATTCGCGCCGACGGGTTGTCAAAAAAGCCGATATGCACGTCCACTTTCTCGACCCATACCGTCACCGCCAAAGCCTCGTTCATCAATTGGATGGACGGGTGAAATTTGTTTTGACGGTCGCTTTTATCTTGACCTGCTCCTTGACCCCGACCTCGGCTTGGGCGATTTACATCCTGCTCCTCGCGCTGATTCTGTCCATCGAAATTTTATCCACGCTGGGAATTG
>JAIWOB010000121.1 GCA_020217065.1 Chloroflexota bacterium
GTCTGTAATAAACCTTTTTTCATATCAACGCAAAAAGACCTCAGAGAAAACCTCTGTGGACTCTCCCAAAAGACATCGGGACGATGTGTGTTTTCAAGCGGTAAGAAATTCCCTAGCCCATCTTTTTAGACACTCCCAAAAGTTCCCGCCCCGCTTTGGGGAAAAGAGGCGGGGCGGACGCCGCGCTTGCCGAAACATTTGGTAGTAAAATTTTGTCATGACGCTGACCGCGCTGCAACTCTCGCCCGAAGAACTGAAAAAATACAACCCGCTGCCAGCCATGCGTAAGCGGCGCGAGGAGGAGCGTCCCGCGCGGAACAAGCGCCGCCGCCGCGCCATGCGAATCGCCCGTCAAGCCGCCGATTTGCTGCGAAAGGAGTTTGGCGCAAAAAAGGTGATTTTGTTTGGCTCTCTGGCAAAACGCGGGGCGTTTACGTTGTTCTCCGATATTGACTTGGCGGTGGAAGGAATGCCAAAGGAAAATTACTACAAGGCGGCTGACGCCGTTTATTATTTGCGTCCCGATATTAAGATAGACCTTGTCGAGTTGGAAACTTGTCCGCCTGCCATGCGGGAAAATATCAAAAAGGACGGGAAATTGATATGAAAGCTAACGCTCTCGCAGAACGTATTCGCCAGGAATTGAATGACCTGAACCGCGCTTTGGCGCGAATTAAGGAAGGCTGGGAGCGAGCCCGCCGTTCCAATGATGATTATTATCTCGACGCTGTCGCGTTGAACTTACACAGCGTCTATTCAGGCTTCGAGCGGATTTTTACGCACATTGCCGAAACCATAGACGGCGGTTTGCCGAGCGGCGATAACTGGCATTTGCTGCTTTTGCGGCAGATGAAAAAAGAAGTTGCCGGAATGCGTCCCGCCGTGATTTCGAGCGAAGTCGAGGAAATACTGGATGAACTTCGCAGGTTTCGTCATCTTATCCGCAATGTATATACTCACAATCTCGACCCCGAACGCTTGGGAAAACTTGTCCTTTCAACTTTGGAAAAATTTCCGCAGTTGAACGCCGAATTATTGGCGTTTGCCGCGTTTGTAGAGTCATTGGGTAACCAGTAAAAAATTAGCCCCGTGCGGGGGACACAGGTGAAGCCATGACAGAACAATCATCAGAATCAAAAGTTGAAATCGGCGGCAACATCGAAGGCGGAACCGTCATCGTGGGAAACCACAACACAGTGAACAATATCCTGCCGCAGCCCAAAGAACGCGACCCCAAGCCGCTGTTCGGCTCGATTCCCGCGCGCAAGACGGAGGAGCAGTACGTCCGGCGCGGATTGGAGGACGAAGTCCGCGCGACCTTGAAGCAAGCCCGCGCCGCCGTCATCGTCAGCGGATTTGGCGGCATGGGCAAGAGCGAACTGGCGAAGCACATTGACGAAAACGCGCTGTGGGTGAACGCCAGCGGAAAAAACGCCGCCGCCATTTTGAACGAACTGCTGCAACGCTGCGACTTGAACCTGCCGGACGCTTCGGACGCGCAAAAACTCGCCCGCCTGCGCGAGCTCTTCCTTCGTCAATATCCCGATTCGCTGGTGGTGTTGGACGACGTGCGCGACGCCGCCGTCAGCCCGCTGCTGGACGATATTCTGGCGCTGCCGTGCAAATTCCTGCTCACCAGCCGCCGAATCCAAATCAAGGGCATTCGCTCGCTGACGCTGGACAAGATGACCCCCGAACAAGCCTTCGAGTTGATGCGAAGAATCGTCGGGGACAAACTGATTCGCCCCGAAGCCGAAACCGCGCAAAAAATTGCCGAGCGCGTCAAATTCAACCCGCTGGGATTGGAGATTTGCGCCCGCTGGGTCTGGCAGCAACAGCACGGATTAAATCCGTTTGCCCAATTTTATAAGAACACCGAAAAGGATTTTCAAAAATTGAAAGCCGAAGGCGACGAACGCTGGAACTTGAATTTTGTCTTCGACGTGAGTTACAACGACCTGGACGAAGCCGACCAAAAGCGCTTCAGGCAATTAGCCGTCTTTGCGCCGACGGGATTCAGCCCGCAAGCCGCCGCCGCTGTGTGGGATATGGACATAAGCGAAGCCGAGAGCGCGCTGGAACGCTTTTTGAACCTCTCTTTGATACAGGCGGTAAAAGGCACAGAGAACCGTTACCGCCTGCACGACCTGTTGGACGAATACGCCGCGCTGAAATTGAAAGAAGCAGGCGAAGAAGAAGCAGCCCAAACCGCGCTGGCAAACTGGCTGATTGAATTATTTGGCAAACGTTACCATGTAAAAACTGAAAGCATCCCTGTAATTGCGCCAGAATTTGATAACCTTGCCAAATCCTGCGAGTGGGTGCTCAAAAACTCCAAAGGCGCCTTGCTCGCTTTGCTCGCGACGAAACCTCGCAACTGGCTGTTCAACTACTTCCGCCAGATGAGCGATTGGCTGCGCTGGCTCAACGGCGCGCTGCCCCTGCTCGGCGAAAATGAAAAACGTCTCAAAGCGGATGCGCTTCAATCCATCGGCGACGTGCAGCAATTTCGAGATGAGCGGGACGCCGCGCTGGAAAGTTACAACGAAGCCTTGAAACTCTTCCGCCAAGTTGGGGCGAAATTGGGCGAAGCCAACGTGCTGGCGGCATTAAGCCGCATGATGGTTTCAAGCGGGGAAATAGAAAAAGCGGAAGCGCAAATGGCGGAAATCATCCAAATCCGCCGCGCCTTGCAAGATATTTACAGCGAAGGCGCGGACTACGGAAACTTTGCGATAGCGTTGTTGAACAGCGGGCGGAAACAAAAGGCAAAGGAATACGCGCTGAAAGCCCGCCCGATTTTTGAAAAGATTCAATTGCCCGCCATTGTGGAAATGATGGACAGAGTCATCGCCGCGTGCGAGGGTTAACCCTGTTCCTCCGAAATTTCCCAAGACCTGACGGGTTTCTATAAAACCTGTCAGGTCTTCAATTTATTAATCCGCCGCCACAGATTCGCCTGCCATCACTTCCTTTTCTTTCAAAACATCAGCCGCCTCATCGTCGGAAACCCCATACGCCGCCTCCAACTCGTGGCGGAACTGCCGGGTATACAACCGGTAATAATGTCCGCGCCGTTTGAGCAGCTCGGCGTGCGTTCCCTGCTCGGCAATCCTCCCGTTCTCGATGACCAGAATGCGGTCCGCGCGGCGGATGGTGCTTAAGCGGTGGGCGATGACGAAAGACGTGCGCCCCCGCATCAGGGCTTCCATGCCCTTTTGAATCCGCGCCTCGGTCAGCGTATCCACCGAGGAGGTCGCCTCGTCCATGATGAAGAGTTCGGGGCGGGCGAGGGCGGCGCGGGCAAGCGAAATCAACTGCTTTTGTCCCACCGAAAGCAGGCTGCCGCTTTCGCCCACGTTTTGCTCATAGCCCTTTTCCAGCGTTACGATGAAATCGTGCGCGCCGGCAATCTTGGCGGCCTCCTCCACCTCCGCGTCGCTGGCTTCCAGCCGTCCGTAGCGGATGTTCTCGCGCACCGTCCCGCTGAACAAATGCGGGGTTTGCAGCACAATGCCAATCTTGTTGTGGATGGATTCCAGCGTGTAATCCATGTAATCCCTGCCGTTGATGCGGATGACGCCCTTGCGCGGCTCGTAGAAGCGGCAGAGCAGATTGACGATGGTGGACTTGCCGCCGCCGGTGGGACCCACCAGCGCAATCATCTCGCCGGGATTGACCTTGAGCGTGAAGTCGGTTAGCACCGGCTTGCGGTCTTCGTAATAGAAATCCACATGGTCGAATTCGATTTCGCCAAGCAGGGTCCTCGCCTCCACCGCGCCGGGGCGGTTGTGGACCTCGGGCGGGGTATCCGCCAATTTGAAAATTCGCTCCGCCGAGGCGACGCTGTGCTGCATTTCGGAATAGACCCGCGCCAAATCCTGAATGGGCCACATCATGAAGGTCAGGTACGAGACGAAAGCCTGAATCCCGCCGATGGTCATCAGCCCCAGTTCGATTTGCAAGCCGCCGTAACCGACGATGAATCCCAGCGCGAGGGCGGCAATCAACTGGACGGTGGGCAGGAAGAGCGCGGAGAGCCACGCGGCGCGGTACGAGGCGCGGTACATGGCGGAGGTCAGCCCTTGAAATTCGCGGGTGTTTTCGTCTTCGCGCCCCAGCGCCTTGACCACGCGAGTCCCCTGAAAATTTTCGTTGTACGCGCCCGTAATTTTGCTGTTGGCGCGGCGCGAGATGCGGAACTGCTCCAGAATCCGCTTGCGGAACTCGACGGCAATCCACATCATGACGGGGATGATGGTGAAGACAATCAGCGCCAGTTTCCAGTTGATGACCAGCATGAAAATCGTGGAGGAGGCGATGTTCATCACCGCCCAGGTCGTGTCCACGATGCCCCAGGTCAACAGGTCCGAGACGCGCCCCGTATCCGAGGTGACGCGGGCAATCATGCGCCCGACGGCGTTTTGGGCGTAGTACGAGAGCGAGAGTTCCTGCAAATGGTTGAAGAGCATTTTCCGCAGGTCGTATTGAATCCGCTCGCCAAGCACGCCCGCGAGGTAGATGAAGGTGAACACCGCGCCCGCCTGAATCACAATCAGCCCGCCGTAGATTTCAGCGAGTTGTATCAGCCTGTCTTTATCGCCGAGGGCGATGCCCTGGTCAATGAACTGCTTGCTGAGGTAGGTGAAGTAAGCGTCCAGTCCCGACACGAGGGCGATGGTGACGAAGAATCCCGCCGCCCATTTCCAATGCGGTTTGAGCAGCCCGCCGATTCTTTTCAGCACGGGCAGGGTCAGTTGTGAGGTGAATTCTTCTTCTTCGAGTTCGATGAGTTCGTCGCTCATGGCGTGGTTCTCCGTGGTAATGGTGAAAGAGGGAAAATTATGAAATCAGAATCAGACTTGGCGCGTTGGCTTTCACGGAATTGCGCGCCGACAGAAGTCCCGGACCGCAAGACCTGTTTGCCCAATGTCTGTGCAACAACCGCCTTCGGCAGGCTCGAATACATGCGTACAATTCGCAAGGCAAAATTCGTCATCCGTTCTCTCAAGTCGTTTTGATTCTCATCCATTTCTCGCCGCTTCTTTCTGAATTCATCCTTCATAATTCAGAATTTCTTTTTCCAGCTCCTCGTCAATCCTGGTTTGGATGTCGTAAATTCTGCGATACATGCCGTCGGCGTCCTTCAACAGCTCTTCGTGCGTTCCCATTTGCGCGACCTCGCCCTTATCCAAAACGAGAATCAAATCGGCGTTCATCACCGACTGGATGCGGTGCGCGATGATGAATGTCGTGCGGTCTTTCATCAGCGCGTTCAGCGCTTCGCGGATTTCGGCTTCGGTCTCGGTGTCCACCGAGGAAGTCGAATCGTCCAAAATCAAAATGCGCGGATTCTTCAACAGAGTGCGGGCAATCGCCACGCGCTGTTTCTGTCCGCCGGAGAGGGTCACGCCCTTTTCGCCGACCAGGGTGTTGTAACCGTCGGGAAAACCCATAATCACGTCATGCACGGCGGCGGCTTTTGCGGCGCGCTCCACTTCCTCATTCGGCGCGTCGCGCCCCACGCCGTAGCGGATATTCTCGCGGATGGAGCGGCTGAACAAAAACGGCTCCTGCTCCACGATACCGATTTGCTGCCGCAGGTACGAGCGCGAGTAATCCTTCAACTCCACGCCGTCGAGCAGAATTCGTCCGCCTGTGTATTCGTGAAAGCGCGGCAGCAGGTTGACCAGCGAGGTCTTGCCCGACCCCGTGGAACCCAGCAGGGCGACCGCCTGTCCGGGTTTGACGTGGAAAGAGATATTTTTGAGCGCCTCGGATTTCCCGTCCGAATACATGAACGAGACGTTTTCGAAGCGGATATCTCCCTTCGCCGGTCCCTTGGGCTGATGCCTGCCGTCGAAGAGCGGTTCGCGCTGCTGCTTGACCACTTCCATCAGGCGTCCGTACGAGACCATGCCCGTCGAAGTCTGCACGATGATGCGTCCCAGGTTGCGGATGGGCCAGATGAGCCAGACCACCAGTCCCGCGTAGGCGATGTACTTGCCGAGGGTGATGTCGCCGTCAATCGCCATGAACGCGCCATAGATGAAGCCAAACAGCATTTGGAATCCCAGCGCGATGTCGGAGAGCGGCCAGAACATCGAGTGCATGAAAAGCAGAATCTTGCCTTTCAGGTACTTGCCCCAGTTGTCCTTCTCAAACTTCTTCTTTTCGTAGTCCTGCCGCGCAAAGGCTTTGACCACGCGCACGCCCGTCAGGTTTTCCTGCAAGGTGGTGGAAAGCACGGCTTCCTGCGCCTGGTATTCCTCGTAAGCCTTTGTCACTTTCTTGAAGAACCAAATCGAAACCAGCAGGATGACGGGGATGACGACCACCGAAACCAGCGCCAATTCCACGTTGAGGTTGAGGATGGCGATGAAGTTGATGACGAAGAGCAGGACGATGCGTCCCACGCCGATGGCTTGTTCGCTGAAGAAGCGGCGCAGGGCGTCCACGTCGGAGGTGACGCGCTCGATGAGGTCGCCTGTGGGAGTGACGGCGTGATACGAAAAACTCAAGCGCTGGATGTGGTCGAAGAGAAAGTCGCGCAGACGGCGGGTGATGCCTTCGGCGGTGTACGCCGCCAGCCGTCCCGAAAGGAAGGCGAATCCGCCCTCGACGGCTGCCAGCCCGATGAATCCCGCCCCAATCCAAACCAGGGTGGAGGTCAGCGAGCCGCCGAGGTATTGTTTTTGAGTCAACACATCGTCTGCGAAGAACCGCAGGAGGATATAGGTATAGGTCTTCGCCAAAGCGGAAATCGCCAGCGAAATAGTCGCGGCAATGTACGGCAGGCGGTAATCGGACATCATCTGCCACAACCCTTTGAGGCGGTTGGCTTGCAGGGTGCGGCGGAAATCGAAGGTGAGAGCGGGTTCGTAAGGTGGGTGTAGTGTGGCCATGGCTTTCCTCGTAATAAACCTGACAGGTCTTATTAAATCGGTTTCCATCATTGGCGTTTCGTGGAGACCTGTCAGGTTTTGGCAACAAAAAAGGCTGCGGCGGTTGCGCCACAGCCCAAAACAAACAGGGGACAGAAAGAGACCTAGTTTCGGTCTACAGGCGCACTCCGAGAAAGTAATTTGCCAGCCGCGCTGGGAACAATGTAGAGTGTGTTGGACATCAAGAGTGCGCTCCTTTCTTTAGAATTTGTCTTGCGGGGTCGAGTTTACACCTTGCGCTTGAAAAGTGTCAAGGATTTTAGGCGGATGGTTATAATTGAACAAGAAAGGACTCCCGCCATGCCTCCGCTCATGCGACGTATCTTCTGGTTTTTGAACAAGTTTTTCATGGTTCCCATGTTCCGTCTTGGTTTCGCGCCCTTCTTTGGCAACCCGTTCACGGGCTACATCATGGTGATGAAAGTCATCGGGCGCAAGACGGGCAAAGCGCGGTTTACGCCGGTCAACTACGCCATCTATAAAGGGGATGTCTACTGCGTCTCTGGCGGACGCGCCGCCTCGGACTGGTTTCGCAACCTGCTCGCCAATCCCGAAGCGGATTTGATTCTGCCCGGCGGCAGCGTCTACGCCCGCGCGGAAGAAGCCGCCGACCCTAAACTGAAACTTATCCTTGTCCGCCAGATTTTGAAGAACGCGGGCTTTGCCGGCTTCTTCGAGGGCTACAACCCCTTCGCCATCGCCGACGATGAACTGGCTCGAAAAATCGAAGACTTGCCGCTGCTGCGCTTCCGCCCGCTGGGGATTGGCGGCGGACCGTCCGACGCCGGCGGCTGGGCTTGGGTTTGGCTTTTCGGAATTGCCGCGATTTTGATTGTTTTGCTTGCGCGATAGGAAGCCGCCCTGGCGTCAGCCATCGTAAACAACCACTTGATTCCGCCCTAACGCCTTCGCCGCGTAAAGCGCGTTGTCGGCGTGAGACATGGCTTCTTCGCCGTTTGAGCCGTGTTTGGGAAACAAAGCGACTCCCATGGAGGCGGTGATTTTAATGTCCGCCCCGTTGTATTCGATGGGCATTTCGTTGATTTTTTGCAATAGAAAATTTGCGCGCTCAAGCGTCGTTTCCAGCGACGCGCCGGGCATCATGACCGTAAATTCTTCGCCGCCATAGCGGCAGGCGACATCTTCCGCGCGCAAATTCTTGAGCAAGAGATTGCCGAGTTGCTGCAGCGCCATATCTCCAGCCTTATGCCCGTGCCTGTCGTTGACCCGCTTGAAGTGGTCGAGGTCCATGATAATAAAACCGATGGATTTGCCTTCCCGGTTGGCGCGCGCCACCTCGCGGTCGAGGGTTTCTTGAAGGTAGCGGCGGTTAAACAGCCCCGTCAACGGGTCGCGGACGGCTTGCTCGCGCAATTGCTGATGGAGCTCTTTTACTTCCCGCATCTGTTCCTGCAGCGCCGCATTTAATCGCTTTAACTCGTCTTCGGTTCTTTTCCGTTCCGTAATGTCGCGTCCCACCCCCACAACGCCGACCACTTCGCCATGCGAATTTCGCATGGGGGATACGACCGTATGGTAATAAACGGTTTCCGTCCCGTTTGGAAGCGACCATTCATACGATACAACTTCTCCGTTTAGCGCGCGGCGGTTGGCGTCTTCATGGACGAATGCGTTTTCCGCGCCGAGAATCTCGCGCGCGGTTTTTCCCAAAAAGTGGTCCTCGCTCAATCCCGCTTTCTGAACCCAGTCTCCAAAGACGCCGCTATGTCTTTGCTCCGCGTCCAGCGTGTAAATGATGTCGCTCAGCGAAGTCACCAGCGAACGAAAGCGTTCTTCGTTGACCTGCAACTCCGTCTCCATGCGTTTCCGTTCGGTAATATCGGTCATCACCGCGCGCCAGAGCTGCGAAGAGTCGTTCGAAGCGTCCAGCGCGACGGTTCGGGCGTGAACATGGCTTTCGCTCCCTTTGCGGCGGCGGATGGTCAAATCGCATCCCTGGGGCAGTTTTGTTTCGAGCGCAGCCTGGCGGGTCTCGATGAATTTTTGAAACGAATCAGGAGTCAAATAGGGCGCAATGGGATGACCGATTAGATATTTGCGTTCATTTCCCAATAATTCCGCGGCGTTCAAATTCAGGTCCAGGATGATGTCGCGCTCGTCTAAAGTGAAATAAGCGACCGGCGCAAAGTTATATAAGTCCGCGTATTTTTCCCGTTCCCAGGCAAGTTGTTCCTGGGTTCTGCGCAATTCGTCGTTCTGCAATTCAAGTTCAATTTGATGCACCTGCAATTCGGCGATAAGCCGCCGGGCGTCTTCGATGGAGGTTATCTTTGGCTCCGTAAGCCGCCTTTCGGAAAGGAGTTTTAGAGCCTGCCGCCTAAGGTTTGAGAAATTCGATTCGGAAGGTTTCCCGTTCATTTCCCCTCCCTAATCGCCGGCGGCGGAGCGTCAATCTCTCGATAGGCGACAACGACCCCATAATCGCCCAAAGGCGCGGCGGTCACGGAAATCCATGCGACCCGTCCTTCCTTCTTGACGACGCCCATTTGAACGTTTTCAACCAGGCGTTTTTCTTTTAGCGCGCGCACGCTGGCGTACTCATCGGGCGGCATGAGAGAGCCGTCGGGGCGAACGATTTTCCATTCCGCGCCGTCTATGCCGCGGTTGATGTGTTCCGCTTTACTTAAACCCAAAATACGCTCCGCTTCGCGGTTGCTTTCCAGAATTTTCCCGTCCCGGTCGGCGACCGTAATTCCCAAGGGAAGGGCGTCAAACAAAACCTGGTATTTTTCCAGGCTCAAACGCAGGGCGTTTTCCATCTTGACCCTGTTGGTGATATTTTGCATCACCGCCATGCCCGCGTATATTGTTCCGTCCTCATCCCGCAGGGGAACGATTGTCTGATGGTAGGTTTGACCGTTCCATTCATGCTCAAAGGAAGACGACTCGCCCGCCAAGACCTTGCGGTATATAGGGAAAAACATCTCAACCGCCTGCGGCGGGAATGCCTCCATCAGGGCGCGGTCTTCCATGCGCGATGGGTCAAAACCAGCCCGCTCCAATTCTTCGCCGCCGGCAACCAGGCAACGAAACTC
>JAIWOB010000126.1 GCA_020217065.1 Chloroflexota bacterium
CGGGAGATTTGATTTTTTGGGCTTTCAAAGCGGCAAGCATATCCTTTCCGCTCAAACCCGGCAAATTCAAATTTACGAGAATTAGACTCGGCGCAGACTGAATCGCGAACTTAATCGCCGAAGCCGCATCCCCGACCACCTTCACTGGGTAGCCAAGCGGCTGCAAAGATTGCCTGCCGATTAAATCGGCAATATCTGGGTCGTTTTCGACAATGAGAATCTGTTCCCCGGACGCCATAATTTTTTCCTTTGCGGAGATTCTATCACCTTTTCGGGTACAATCGCGGACATGAATTTTGCCGAATTCGATATTGCGGCGGTCATTCCAGCCTACAAAGTGGAGCGCGACCTCAAAGCCGTATTGCGCGGGCTTCCGCCTTACATAAAACACATCGTTGTTGTGGACGACGCGTCGCCCGATTCCAGCGGAGAGGTTGCGGCAGAGGCGGCAAAGGAAGACGGGCGAATTGTACTCGTCAGACATTCCAAAAATCAAGGAGTGGGCGGGGCAATGGTCAGCGGTTTTCGCAAGGCGCTCGAGCTGGGCGCGCAGATTGCGATAAAACTCGACGGCGACGGTCAAATGGACCCAAAACATATCCCCGCGCTGGTCGCGCCGCTGATTCAAGGCAAAGCCGATTACGTCAAAGGCAACCGTTTCCGCGATTTTCAAGCCTTGCGGAAAATGCCCTTTGTCCGCCGCGTGGGCAATCTGGGCTTAAGTTTTCTCGCCAAAGCGGCGACGGGATACTGGAATATCTTCGACCCGACCAACGGCTTCTTCGCCATTCGCGCGGAAATTCTTCGTCAATTGCCCCTGGAGCAAATAGACCGGGGATATTTTTTCGAAACGTCCATGCTCGCCAATTTATACCTGCTCGGGGCGCTGGCGATGGACGTTCCGATTCCCGCCCGCTATGGAAACGAGACCTCCAGTCTTTCCATCCGCCGCGCGCTGTTTGAGTTTCCGTTCAAGCTGTTATACACGTTTTTTCGCCGCATTCTTCTGCGTTATTACATTTATGATTTTTCGATGATGTCGCTGTACTTAATGGCGGGAATTCCGCTGCTCTTATTTGGCGGCGTTTTTGGCGCAGTTAAATGGATTCAATACGCCAGCGTAAACGTCCCCGCGCCAACCGGCACGGTGATGCTGCCGACGCTTTCGGTGATTTTAGGGATTCAAATTCTGCTCTCCGCCATCGAAATTGACATGAACTCCGTCCCCCGCAAACCGCTCACGGAAGCGCTGGAGAACAAAAAGTCAAATGGCAGGGCTTGAAAAAGATTTAGGGTCTTTTATACTTAATCCAAGATGGAATTTCAACCTTACATCCCTGGATTGAAGCCCGCCGACCCAGGACCGCTTTCGCGTTTTTTACCCGCGTTGGAAGAAGGCGTAGTTTCCGCCTGGCTGGGAGGGTTAAATCAGACGGGAAGCTGGCTGCTCGACCCCTTTGGCTTCTCTCCGCGTTTGGTTTTAGAAGCCGCCCGCAGCGGATACCGCGTATTGGTGACGGCAAACAACCCCATCACAAGGTTTCTGTTGGAAATGTCGGCAAAACCGCCGCCGCAAAGCGAGTTCACCGCCGCCCTGGCAGACTTGGGCGCCGTCAAAAAAGGGGGAGAAAGGCTTGAGATTCACCTCCAATCTCTTTACCGAACAACCTGCGAAAAATGCGAGGAACAAATTCAGGCGCAAGCCTTTTTGTGGCGCAAAGGCGCAGACGCGCCTTACGCAAAAATTTATGAATGCCCGCATTGCGGCGACGCAGGCGAGCGCCCCGCCCGCGAAGAAGACGAGGAACGCGCAAAAAAAATCGCCGAGACCGACGTCCTGCATCGTTCGCGCGCGTTCGAAAAAGTCGTCTCGCTGCACGACGAAGACCGTATCTACGCGGAAGAAGCCATCAGCCACTACCTGCCGCGCCCGCTTTACGCGCTGACGACTGTTATCAACCGCCTCGAACATTTAAGTCTGACCTCTGAACGCAAACGCGCCCTGACGGCGTTGATTCTCGCCGCCTGCGACGCGGGCAACACGCTTTGGGCGCACCCCGCCGAACGCCCGCGCCCAAAGCAATTAAGCGCTCCCAGCCAATTTCGAGAACACAACGTCTGGATGGCGCTGGAACGCGGGCTAACCCTCTGGTCGGAGACGGGAGCGCCAATCGTCTGCGAAGCCTGGCCCCAAAAGATTCCAGAGAGCGGCGGCGTTCTCATCTACGAGGGAAGGCTGAAAAATCTCGCGCAGACCGTCAAAAAAGAAATTCCAATCGCCGCTGTCATTGGCTGCGCGCCGCGCCCCAACCAAGCGTTCTGGACTCTCTCCGCCTTGTGGGCGGGATGGCTGTGGGGGCAAGAAGCCGTAGAGCCTTACAAAACCGCGCTGCGCCGCCGCCGCTATGACTGGGCTTGGAACGCCACCGCGCTTCATGCGGCATTCAACCGCCTGCGCGAATTAATCCCCGACGGCGCGCCGTTTTTCGCTTTATTGCCCGAACCTGAACCCGCTTACCTCACTTCCGTATTTACGGCGGCAGACGCCGCTGGATTTTCCTTGCAAAGCGCGGCGCTGCGAACCGAACACGACCCCGCGCAGGCGCTTTGGAAAAACGCACAGCCCGTCAAAACCAGCGCCGGCGCCAACGAAACCTTTCTGCGCGCCGCCATTTATGATTATCTTGCGGAGCGCGGCGAGCCTGCCGTTTATCTGCACATCCACGCTGCGGGCTTGGCTGCGCTGACCCAAACAATCTCTCTCAAACCTCCACAGGCGGAATTTGACGAGGCTCTGCGAAAGACCAACTCGTTGTTTGACGCGGCGTTGAAAGGCGACGGCAGGTTTATCCACTATTCCAGCGGGGAAAGCGTAGACAGCGGCATGTGGGGATTGCCCTTCGGCGGCGAATCGCTGTCTGACCGCGTGGAAATGGCTATCGTCAATTACCTGCAAAAGAATCCGCAAGCGCTCTATCTTGAAGTTGAAGCGGATTTAAATCCGCGCTTTCCGGGCTTGTTAACGCCCTCAAAAGGGTTAATTTACGCCGTGTTAAATTCATACGCCGAAAAAGAGGCGGGCGTTTGGAGGCTGCGCGCCGAAGATGCGGCGTCTGCGCGGCGCGAAGAATTGAAGACAATGTACGCGCTCATCGAAGCCATCGGCTCGCGGCTGGGTTACGTCACCCGCAGAGAGGACAAAATCCTGCGCTGGGAGGAAAACGGCATTCCAGCGCGGACGTTTTACGTACTGGCGTCCGCCCTGTTGACGCGGGCACTGCGCAATTCCGCCCCAAACACAGTCATCGTCATTCCCGGCGGGCGAGCCGCTCTCGCCGCTTACAAACAGGAACGCGACCCATCGCTCGCCGCGCAAATGAAAAAGCACAGGCTGGTCAAATATCGTCTATTGCGAAGTCTGCCCGACCTGCCGATTTTGACCCGCGAAACTTTCGAAGACCAGATTGCCAGAGACCCCGTGGAAAAATCTGACGGACAGATGATGATGTTTTAAAATCAGACGTCATGGCGAGCAAAGCGAAACCATCTCCGCAAGCGTCCGGGTTGCTTCCGCGCCGCTCCGCCTGTATACTTGCGGCGCGCTGGAGAATTATGTTCAAAAAAATCCTTCTCATCATTCCGCTGCTTCTCGCTTCCTGTATTTCCGTTGACGCGGACTCGGGAACGCCGCTTACGGCTGGTCCCGCCTTCGTGACCTCAACCCTGCCGCCGACAAAGCAAGCCTATGTTCCCGCCACAATGACCGCCACTCCGGAAGTCGTTTTCTCGCCCACCGCCGCCGTCACCGCGCCGCCCAACTGCAGCGACCGCGCTGTTTTGCTGCGGGACGTAACCATTCAAGATAACACGCAAGTCCGCCCAGGCGAGACCTTTACCAAGACCTGGGAGTTCCAGAACGTTGGCGACTGTCCATGGATAAACTATAAACTGGTCTTTGCCGCCGGCGACCAAATGGGAGCGCCGCTTTCCGCACCCATCCCAACCACGCTGTCGAACGAGAAAGCGGAGGTTTCCGTCGAATTAACCGCGCCCGCCGCCAGCGGAACATATACCGGCTATTTCACCCTGCACAACGCGAACGACAAAATCGTGCCAATCGGCGCGGAACAAACCTTTTGGGTAAAAATCATCGTAGGCGGAACAAACGCCGCCGCGCCGGCGGCAAGCCCCACCCAGAGAGAGAGCGGGAGCGCCGGCGGCGGAAGGTCAGCCCATTGCAACTACGCTCAAAACGCAGGATACGTTAATCAGACAGCGTCATTAATCAACGCTGAACGCGCGAAAGCAGGTTTACCTGCGCTCACAATCAATTCCCAACTTGCCGCTCTGGCGCAAGCCCACGCGGCAGACATGGCGTGCAATGACAAAATCAGCCACAGCGGGTCGGACGGTTCCACCCCCGCCTCGCGGGCGGCAGCGGCAGGATACGCCGGCTCGTTCACAGAGGAAATCATTTACGGCGGCGGCGGGCCGGAAGCGGCGGTGACTTGGTGGATGAACGATAAAATCCACCGCGACGCCATATTGAAGGAAAAAACAACAGAAATGGGCGTGGGATACGCTTATTTTTCCAACGGTTCTTATGGGGATTTTATTGTGGTGGAATTTGGCAGTCAGTAAACTTCAATTTTCCGAGTTATGCGTCTTTTTTCGTTTTCTGACATTTCTCCGCCCTCCAAAAAATTGCCATTAAAAGCGAAATTCACAGTATAATTTCGCCGCCCAGCGCGGGGACGTGCTGGAATTGGCAGACAGGCATGACTTAGGATCATGTGCCGCAAGGCGTGTGGGTTCGACCCCCACCGTCCCCACTATAACCCGTCATGGAGATGACGTAAATAAGGAAGAAACTTTGAACATCGAAAAACAATATCAAGACGACCACTCCGTTAAACTCATTGTCGAATTCGACGCGGAAAAAACAAACGCTTACAAACGCCGCGCCGCCGCCCGCATTTCTTCACGCAGCAAAATTCCCGGCTTTCGTCCCGGCAAAGCCCCTTACGAAATCGTAGTCCGCAATTTCGGCGAAGGCGCCATCGCAGAGCAGGCGATAGACCTCTTGATTGACGACGAATATTCAAAAATTCTGACCGAAGCGGAAGTCAACCCCGGCGCAGCCGGCGCGCTCGAGTCGGTAGACAACCTCGACCCGTTTAAGATGACCTTTCACGTGCCGCTCGCCCCTGAAGTGGACCTGGGCGACTATCACGCTGTCCGTCTCCCTTACGAATGGCAGGCGCCCGGCGAAAAAGAAGTGGAAGAGGCGCTCGAAAATCTGCGTCAAATGTATTCCACCACCGAAACGGTGGAGCGCGAAATCCAGACCGGCGATTATGTCCTGCTGGATGTGGAATCGGAAACGACGGAGCTCAACCGCAAGGGATTTGCGACCTTCGTCCGCAATGAAGACCGAGACGGCGAGTGGCCCTATAGCGGTTTCGCCAAAGAACTAATCGGGTTGAAATCTGGCGAGAGCAAAACCATAACTCACGCTTTCCCTGAAGATTGGGACGTGGAAGAACTCAAGGGCAAGAGCGCAGACATCAAAGTCACAATCAAAACCGTGCGCGGCGTAACCCTGCCTGACCTCGACGACGAGTTGGCGAAGATGACCGGCGCCGGCGACACGTTGGACGCTCTCCGCGAAGCGGTTAAAAAGGACGTAGAAGCCCGCTCCAAAGACGAATACGACGACAAATATTTCGCCGACCTCATCGAAAAAATCAAAGAAGGCGCGACTATTAAATACCACGCGCGCACCCTTGAGCATGAAAGCGAACATGTTCTTTCCGACCTTTCCAGCCGCCTGGCGCAGCAAAACATGGACTTAGAAGCCTATTTTAAGGCGCGCAACACCACCCGCGAGAAATTTATCGAAGAAGAGGTCAACCCCGTCGCCAAAAAACGCCTTGAGCGCAGCCTCATCTTGGATGAAATCATTCGCAGAGAAAAGATACAAGCGGACAACGCTTCTCTTGAATCAGAATACAACAACACGATGTTCAGTTTGATGCAGCAAGGCATAGACCTCTCAAAAGCGCGCGGCGGCAGGCAGGGGCAGCGTCAGATTAGCCAGGCGATTGCCATGGAATCCATCAGCCGCGTGGTGACCCGCAAAGCGCTGGACACGCTCAAAGCCATTGCGACGGGCGAATACAAGCCCGCGGAAGAGACGCCAGAGAGCCAAGCCGCCGCGGAAGAGCCAAAAGAAGAATCTCAATCTGAATCTTCCGACCAGCAAGAAAAGACTGCCGAGTAGTTCGCGGCTTATCGCAAAGCGCCCGCCCTGAAACCAATTGAAAAAAGGGAAGCGGGCAGCGACTTTTACCGACAAAAAATCATTGCGGGTTTGCGCCTGCAATGATTTTTTGTAAAGACTCTAACAAAAATCCAATAGACTTTGGGTATCATAGCGCTAATAAAAAAGGAGACCAACATGATTTCAGATATCAAGAATGTCGTGCCGATGGTTGTCGAAAATACAGGTCGCGGCGAACGCGCCTATGACATTTACTCGCTGCTGTTGAAAGAGCGTATCGTCTTTCTCGGCACGCCGATTGACGACCAGGTGGCGAACGTGATTGTGGCGCAACTGCTATTCCTCAACCACGAAGACCCGGAAAAGGAAATTCGCATGTATATCAACTCGCCCGGCGGCGTCATTTACGCAGGGCTGGCGATTTACGACACCATGCAAATCATCTCGAATCCCATCAGCACCGTGGCTGTCGGCGTAACCGCGTCGTTTGGCACTGTGCTGCTGACAGCCGGAACCAAGGGACGGCGCTACGCCCTGCCCCATGCCACCATCCACATGCACCAGCCACTCGGCGGGGCGCAAGGTCAGGCGACGGATATCGCCATCCAAGCCAAGCAGATTATGAACTTGAAGAGCCTGCTCAACGGAATTATGTCGAAACATACCGGGCAGCCGCTGGAAGTCATCGAGCGCGACCTCGACCGCGATTACTACCTCGACGCCAAGCAGGCGGTGGAATACGGTTTGATTGACCAGATTATCGAAACGCCGGAGAGAAAGTAGGCGACAGATTGGGAATTGGGAAAGACCTCGGAAGGAAACTTCGGGGTCTTTTGTTTTGTCCGCTATAATTGGCGGATATGCGGTCAATCGCAAATCCACAATCTAAAATTGTAAATTGATAATCGTACATCATGATTCCCTCGAACATAAAAGCCCTCATTCTCGATATGGACGGCGTAGTTTGGAAATCGGACGCGCCCATTGGAGATTTGCCGAAAATTTTTAACCGAATCCGCGAGCGCGGACTAAAATTTGTCTTCGCCACCAACAACGGCACGAGAACGCCCGAAGAGTATCGTCGGAAACTGGCAAGCCTCGGCGTGGAAGTGGAATCCGCCCAGGTGGTTACGTCCGCGTTGGCGGTGGCGCACATGCTCGCACAAAAATATCCGCGCGGAACAAAGATTTTCATGATTGGCGGTCCCGGCGTGCGCGAAGCGCTGGAAGAAAAGGGGTTCGAGTTATTGAGCGTCGAGCGCGCCCCCGAAGCCAAAGTCTTCGTCATGGGCATTGACCGAACCATTACCTTCGATAAGGTGTCCGAAGCCACTCTGCTGGTCGGCGCCGGGATTCCGTTTTACGCCACCAACGCCGACCGCACCTTTCCCACTCCTCGAGGAGAAATCCCTGGGGCGGGGTCGTGGCTTTCGGTCATTACCACGGCGACGAGAGTCGAGCCGATTGTGGCGGGCAAACCCTTCCCAACCATGATGGAGTTTTGTCTGGAGCGGCTGGGGACCTCCAAAGAAGAAACGTTGGTCGTCGGCGACAGGCTTGAAACGGATGTCGCTTCGGGTCAGGCGGCGGGATGCCCGACTGCAATTTTGCTAAGCGGCGTCTCGACGCGGGAACAGGTTGAGGCGTGGAAACCCTCTCCAACCATCGTGGCTGAAAGTTTAGCGGAGTTGATGGAAAGTTTGAGGTAACAAAAGACCTCGGAGGTTCGTTTTGCCCAAACCTCCGAGGCTTCAATTGTCAAAGTTCGGAACGAGATTCAGCCTGATTGATTACTCAGGCGTCGCAGTCGGCGTGGGGGTGGGCGTCTCTGTCGGCAAAACAAAAGTAGGCGTCGGCGAGAAGGTGGCGGTCACGACGATGACAATCGGCGTGTTGGTCGGCGTGGGCGTAATCGTTGGCGTGGAAGGCGCGGCGGTTTTTGCGCTCCCGTTGGTAATGACCACCGTCAGGGCGTCTCCAAAGGTCTCTCCCTTATCATTTGTCAATTTCCACACGCCTTTGAGCGTCCCCCCGGCGGAGGAGGAGGTTAAAACCACGGAAACATCCACAACCTCGCCAGCGCCTACAGCCCTGCCGATGGCGGTCGCCTTGCCGCCCAAACTATCGCCGGAGACAAAGGTCAATTGATAAGTCGCCGTCCACGCGCAGGAGCCTGTGTTCCTCACCCGCCAAGTCTTGGTGAAGGATTGCCCGGCGGGAACGGTCGTTCCATCGGGGATGGTCACATCGCTGACATAGACGGCGTTATCGCAGACGGTGACGGGGGCGCTTGAACCGCCCGAAGCAATGGTAGGCAGCGGCGCAAAAGTCTGCGGCTGCGCGGTCAGGCTAAGAGTTGGCGTTGAAGTCAGGGTCGGCGTGGCGGAAGGCGTCGGCGTAGAAGCAATCGTCCCCGCCTGAAGGGTCTGCTGTTGAGCGGCAACGGTTGCGGCGGCGTTGGTATAGATGGCGTCAACTTCGACAGCGGGGTCTTTTCCGCCGCCAAAGGCGAGCGCCAGCATAAAAAATCCGCCGAGGACAAGGACGGCAACGCCAGCCCACATCAAAATCGTTTTAGTTCTGGTATCCATTCTTTATGTTTACTCCTTGTTACAGAGCGGGAATTATAGCCTGAAAGGAGAGCCGCGCAAGAATCGACTCGCCTACGAACATCCTGCTCTGCGTGAATTTATCCCGCCAACCCGCCGTTTCGCTGAGTCGCCGATTCGCCAAATCCTTTGGAGTAAAATCAACTTATGCTGATTTACGACCTCGACCTCCCCGCGCTCGCCGAACTGCTAAAATCCTGGAACGAGCCCGCCTACCGCGCGAAGCAAATCTGGCAGGGACTGTACCAGCGTCTTTATAGCTCGCCCGACCAGTTCACAAACCTGCCCAAACCCCTGCGCGAACGAATGGCGGCGGAATTCATTTTTTCGCCGCTCAAAGTCAAAACCTATCTCGACTCGTCGGACGGTTTCACGCGCAAGACGCTTTTTGAACTCCCCGACGGGAATTTAATTGAAGCCGTACTGATGCGTTACGGCGACCCCGCCGACGACCCGCAAATGTCAGATTCCGAAACGAAGCGGCGCGAAGCGAAGAACCGCCGCACGCTTTGCATTTCCACGCAGGCGGGCTGCGCCATGGGATGCGTCTTCTGCGCCACAGGTCAGATGGGTTTCAAGCGGAATCTATCCAGCGGCGAGATTGTGGCGCAAGTCATGCACTACGCCCAAGCGCTCAAGGCGGCGGATGAAGTCGTCAGCAACGTGGTGTTCATGGGCATGGGAGAACCTTTCCACAATTACGAGAACGTCATGGCTGCCATTGACCGACTCAACGACCCCGATGGATTCAAGTTTGGCGCGCGGCGATTCACCGTCTCGACGGTTGGTCTTGTCCCCCAAATTCGGCGCTTCGCCGACGAAGGCAGGCAGGTCAATCTGGCAATCTCTCTCCATGCGGCAACCGATGCGGAACGCCTCGCCATCATGCCGGTCAACAAAAAATATAACATTGAGGAAGTCATCGAAGCCTGCAAATATTACGTCGAAAAGACCCATCGCCGCGTGACCTTCGAGTGGGCGCTCATCAACGGAGTTAACGACTCGCCCGAAGCGGCGCGTCAACTTGCGGCGCGGCTCAAGGGGATGCTTTGCCACGTCAACGCCATCCCCCTCAACCCCACCAAAGGCTATAGCGGCGCGGCGACAG
>JAIWOB010000122.1 GCA_020217065.1 Chloroflexota bacterium
TCCGCCTGCCAGTTGGCGCAACCGCTTTTCGACAGATTTTCACGGCAGACTCTCAGCATTGCCTCCGAAATATCGAAGGCGCGGACAAATTTTACCAGTGGAGACAGGAGACAGGCGAAACGCCCGGTGCCGGCGCCGATGTCGTAAACCGTCAGGTTTTCGAGGGGCGCGATTTCCCGCAGCGCCTTTAGAATATTTCCTTGATAATCTTCGCGGGCAATCAACGCCTGGTATTCGTTCGCTTTCGTTCGGTAGATTTCTTCTTGGGTGGGCATAGAGCCATTATAATAGAACCATGCTCTCTCTTTCTCCTTCCGCCCAAAAAATCCAAAATTTGCTGAATGAACTTGGCTACCCTTACGCCGTTATCGAGAGTCTCGAATCCACGCGCACTGCGCAGGAGGCTGCCGACCGCGCAGGTTGTCAGCTGGGACAAATTGTCAAATCGCTCATCTTTCGAGGAAAGACCAGCGGCAAGCCGATTCTTGTCCTCACCAGCGGAGCCAACCGCGTGGACGAAAAGCGCATCAGCGAATACGCGGGCGAGCCCATCGCCCGCGCCGACGCCGATTTCGTGCGGGCTGCGACAGGTTTTGCCATTGGGGGGGTGCCGCCCATCGGTCATGTCCAAAAGATGGAAACCTATCTTGACGAAGACTTCCTGGTTTTCGAAACGGTCTGGGCGGCGGCGGGAACGCCAAACGCCATTTTCGAGCTAAAAACCGAAGACTTGAAAAAAATGACGGGGGCGGTTGTAGCGCGGGTGAAATAATGCTGGAAGAAATTTATAATCACCTCCAGTTGAGCGAAATGCTACATAGCGGCGGAATGCCTACGCTGGCGCAAATCGCTTCGCTCGCCGCAGACGGCGTGCAGGTAGTCGTCAATCTCGCTACGCCAAAATCCGAAAGTTGGATACCCAACGAAAGGGAGCTGGTCGAAGCGCAGGGCGTCGCGTATTACAACATCCCCGTAGACTGGGATAATCCCACTCTGGAAGACCTGAACAAATTCGCCGCCGTCATGGATAAACATCGCAGCGAAAAGATACTCGTTCACTGTCAGGCGAATTACCGCGCCACGGGTTTTATCGCCTTGTATCGAGTCAGCCGCCTCGGCTGGTCGGAAGAAAACGCCTTCAGAGAGTTGAAGAAAATCTGGAATCCCGCCGAATATCCCATCTGGCAAAAATTCATCGAAAAGAGCCTGCGGGCGCAGTCCTGAACAAGGAGCGGCTTTATGGAAAAATATTTCGACGTTGTATATCAGGGAGAACCGTTTCAGCTTTTTGGGCTTCCGCATCTCATTGCGATTGGCGTCATCTCGCTTGGCTGCTTATCCTACTTTTACTTTCGCAAAGCGTGGGGCGAACGCGAAAAGAAAAGGATGCGCTGGGCGTTCGCTATCGCCATTTTCATTTCGGAATCGTCCCTGCACGTCTGGTCGCTTTATTGGGGCGTCTGGAACGTCCAAACCATGCTTCCGCTCCACGCTTGCAGCGTAGTCATCTGGCTTTCAATTTACATGCTGCTGACGAAAAATTACGCCATTTACGAATGGGTGTATTTTCTTGGTTTGGGCGGGGCAATGCAAGCCGTCCTCACGCCCGCCGACGCCGCCGCATATAACTTTCCCCATTTCCGCATTATGCAGACTTTCGTTTCGCACGGATTGCTTATCAACATCGCCGTTTACATGACCGTGGTCGAAGGTTTTCGCCCCACCTGGCAGTCCTTCAAGCGTATCTTCATCTGGCTTAACATTTACATGGTCGCAATTTTTTTCCTCAACATCGCCATCGGCAGCAATTATCTTTTTGTCGCCGGCAAACCGGACTTCCCGACCCTGCTCGACGCGCTCGCTCCCTGGCCCTGGTATATTCTTGAGCTTGAAGTTATCGGATTCGCCGTTTTCTTTATCCTATACATTCCGTTTCTAGTGAAAGACCTGCGCGCCAGGAAGGAACAACCCGCTTAGTCTGTTTGGGCGGGGTGACAAAAAAGTCCATTGGCGTTAGACTCGCCTAAACAATATTGAAGGAAAAACCAATGAACAAAAAATTTGCGGCGTTTATCATCCTGCTTCTGGGGACTCTCGCGTGCGGCGCGCTTACCCCCGCCGCGCCCGCTCAGCCCGGCGTAGAGACTGTCGTCGTCGCCACGTTTCAAGCGTTGACCGCGGCGGCGCCTACAGAGGCTGCGGGCAACGGGAATATAGTTTCGGCGAACAATATTTATTTCGTCGTCCCACCGGAAATCGGCGGCGGCGCTCGAGCGGAAACCGTTCAAGCGGTCGCTTCTTCTGACGAAACACCCTGGTGGGAAATTGCGCCCGCTCACCATAAATACCATATCGAGGGCTACCCATTGTCGGGGACGTTTCACACGGCGACTGTTTACGTCTACCCGGTGAACGAATACCTTCAAATCAACGCCGACATGGCTGAGCCGTTTAACGCGCTCAAAGGAATCATCGCCGGGCAGCCCATACCAGAAAACATCCCTTTCCTGCCGGCTTTCCCCGCCGCGCAAATGTTTCATTCCAACGAAAAAATTTTGGAGTTTCAAAACGGAAAAGGAATCCGCTTTCTGACGCAGTACGGACAAGCGCCCTACCCCATCAATAATGAAAGCCTGTTTTACACCTTTCAGGGAATGACGAACGACGGCGCGCGCTATGTCGCGGCGATTCTGCCCATTCAAGCCCCGTTTTTGCCGGCGAACGGAAACCCCGACACGCCCCTGCCAACAGACGGCGTCCCCTTTGACTGGGAAAACCTTGAGAACACCCAGCAGCACTTCAATTTAGTAAAGGATAAATTGAACGCCGCCGACCCGCAAATTTTTACCCCGCCCCTCGAAAGCCTCGACGCCTTGATACGCTCCATCAAAATCGAGTAATCGTTTACAAAGGACCTGCGGAGAAAGGAGAGGTTTATGACGCTCAAGGATACCGCCGAAGATGTGTATAACATAGACGTATTCCAAGTGTTGTTGAAATATGAAATCGAACGCTCCAAACGCTACCCTTGTCCGCTGACTTTGCTTCAAATTGAAACGAATCCCGCCGCCGTCAATCCGCAAACCTTGAAAGCCGCGCCGCTGATTTTCGCCTCCGCCCTCAGCGCTCACCTTCGCGCGGCGGATATTCCCGCGCGAACGGGCAATCTATTTACCGTTCTGCTTACAAACGCGGACCGTCACGGCGCGCAGGCGGTATGCGAAAGACTGCTGTCGGTTTTCAAAAATAAACTGGAAGACGGCGCGGGAAACTCCATCGCGTTTTCTCTTCAAATTGGGGCGACTTCACACCCCGGCGGAGAAACCCTTGATATGGAGAAATTAATTCAAAAAACCGAAGAGGCGCTGCAACAAGCAAAGAAAAAAGGGCAAAACGTCTGGGCGTTCTCCGCATAAAACCAACCGAAAACGTCGAAAGAGCATGAAACCAAACAATCTGAAAAACGCAAAATTCGCTAAAGCGGCGCAAAAAATGGCGTCCGAAATGGAGCGGTTATCCATTCCAGGCGCGGCAATCGGCGTTTACCACCAAAGCAGAGAATTCGCCGCCGGCTTCGGCGTGACCAGCGTCGAAAACCCATTGCCCGTCACTCCAGATACGCTGTTCCAAATCGGCTCCATCACCAAGACCTTCACTGGAACGGCGTTAATGCAATTGGCGGAACAGGGAAAAATTGACCTGGACGCGCCCGTGCGAAAATACATCAAAGACCTCAAACTACGCGACGAAGACACGGCGAGACGCGTTACAACCCGTCATCTGCTAACGCACAGCGGCGGCTGGGTTGGAGACTACTTCAACAATTTTGGCGACGGCGACGACGCTCTTGCAAGAATGGTAAAAGACATCGCCAAACTTCCGCAAGTCACGCCGTTGGGGAAAATCTGGTCCTACAACAACGTCGGGTTCAATATCGCCGCCAGGACGCTGGAGGTTGTCGCGCGCAAACCTTATGAAAAAGCGATTCAAGACGCGTTGCTAGACCCGCTAAACATGAAAGCGACCTTCTTCTATCCAAACGATATTTTAATGACCCATCGCTTTGTCGTGGGACACTATCAAAAAGGGAAGAAAACGCTGGTTGCCCGCCCCTGGGCAATCGGACGGGCTGGCAATGGCGTGGGCGGAGCGGTGAGTTCAGTGAAAGATTTGCTCGCCTACGCCCGTTTTCACATGGGAGACGGCGGCGGAATTGCGGCGCGAGAAACCCTCGAAGCCATGCGAATCCCGCAAATCAGCATGGGCAGGCGCGGAGAAATGGGAATTACATGGTTCATCAGCCCCGCTTCGCCGCTGCGCTACAGCCACGGCGGAGCGACGCACGGACAGCAAGCCTTTTTTATGTTCATTCCAGAAAAAGACTTCGCGTTCTGCGTCCTCACCAACAGCGATAACGGAGGAGTTCTCAACGCAAACGTCGCGGAGTTTGTCCTCGATTTATACTGCAACATCAAGACGGAAACGCCAAAGCCGTACACTCTGTCCGCCGCCGAATTAAGAGAATTTACAGGCTCATATCGCATCGGCACGGAAGCGTTCGAATTGAAAGCCCGAGACGGTATGTTGATATATCATCCTATCCCGCTGGGCGGTTTCCCAACTCCCGACACGCCGCCAGGACCCGCGCATCGTCCCGTGCGTATGGCGTTTTACGAAAAAGACCAAACCGTCGCGCTCGACGAACCCATGAAGAACGCCCTCGGCGATTTTATCCGCAACGAAAAAGGGCGCGTAGAATTTTTCCGCATCGGCGGACGCGCCCATAAGAAAATCAAATAATTTCAGCGCAAGGAAAAACATGCAAAAGGCTCTTATATTATCTCTAATAGTTGGAGTCTTTGTCGTCTCTTGTAATATGCCCGCAAACGGCGCCATGGACCAAAAAGTCGCCACCGCCGCCGCCTTGACTGTCGAAGCGGCGCTGCAGGCTGAAGCGGCGCAAACGACGCCAACATCCCTTCCGCCAACCGCAACCCAAGTCAGTACGCCGACCTTTACGCAGCCGGTCATCAGCGTAGGCGACGTCATTAATTGCCGCAAAGGTCCCGGCACAAGTTACGAACGCATCACTCAAATCATGCCTGGCGAAACGGTCAATATCGTCGGTTTCTTTCCGCCGAATTACTGGGTGGTCGCCAGCAAAGAAGGAGAGTGCTGGCTTTCGGGAGAATTCACCACGCCCGCCGGCAGTTTTGCGGCTGTGCCAACCGTCACTGCGCCGCCCACCCCGCAGGGAGGAGCGCCCAAAGCCGCGACTTTCCCCAAAAACGGCTGGACGTTCTATTGCTATAGCGGTCAAGCCGACATTACTTTGAGCTGGAACGATAACGCCAACAACGAGTCGGGCTATCGTATCTTGAGAAATGGGGAAGCCATCGCAGAGCTGCCCGCGAATTCCACCTACTTCGCCGAGACCATCTCGCTACTCTCCGGACAAAGCGCAGCCTATCAAATTCAGGCGTATAACAGCGCGGGAGAAAGCGTTAGCGCAACCGCAAACATCGCCTGCCCGTAAAAGGCGGCGTCGCTCAACAAAAAAACGTCCCGAAGGTTTTACAGTCAACCTTCGGGACGTTTGAAGTTATTCCTCTCCAAACTGTTCTTTTGCTTTCTTGGCTTGCTTGCCGCGTTCCTCCGTGGATAAAATCCGCTTGCGAATGCGATAGTTTTCGGGGGTCACTTCCAGCAGTTCGTCGTCCGCAAGATATTCGATGGCTTCGTCCAAACTCATCTGACGCGGCGGGGTAAGGCGGATTTCCATGTCGCCGCGGGCGGCGCGAATGTTGGTCAAATGTTTCTTTTTGCAAACATTAACGGCAATGTCGGAGCCGCGCGCGTTTTCGCCAACCACCATGCCCTCATAGACTTCAACGCCCGGACCAACGAACAGAACGCCGCGCTCTTCGGCGGATTTGAGAGCGTAAGCGGTGGTTACGCCCGTTTCCCAGGCGACAAGCGAGCCATTGGAGCGCGAAGAAATAGGACCCGCCAATTCGTCGTAGCCGTGAAAAACCGTGTGCATCACGCCCTCGCCGCGGGTGGATGTCAAAAATTGATAACGAAATCCAAGCAAACCGCGCGTAGGGACAATATAGACAATGCGCGTCATCCCCTGCCCCGCGTCGTGCATCTCGGTCATCTTACCCCGGCGGCTGCCCAGCATTTCAACCACCACGCCGACAGTATCGGCGCTGGTCTCGATATGCACTTCTTCATAAGGTTCCAACAGGGCGCCGTCGTCTGCGCGGTGATAAATCACCTCAGGGCGCGAAACCTGGAACTCATATCCCTCGCGGCGCATGGTCTCAATCAGAATTCCTAAATGCAACTCGCCGCGCCCGGAGACCAAAAAATTTTCCGCCGAATCCGTATCCTCGACGCGCAGCGCGACATTGGTGCGGAGCTCGTCGTATAAACGTTCGCGGAGTTTGCGCGACGTTCCCCAACGCCCCTCTCTGCCCGCAAAAGGAGAGGTGTTGACTCCAAAGGTCATGCGGACGGTTGGCTCTTCGACTCTAATCGTCGGCAGGGGAATTGGGTTTGCCGGGTCGGCAAGGGTCTCGCCAATGGCAATGCCATCCAGCCCAGCCAGGGAGATGATGTCGCCCGCCGAAACGCTTTCCACTTCGACCTTTTTCAGCCCCTGAAAAGTGTAAAGATAACGGGCGCTCTCAGGCGAAATCGAGCCGTCTAATTTAATGCGCGCCAGTTTTTGCCCGGCTTGAATCTTCCCCGCAAAAAGCCGTCCGATGGCTGTCACGCCGCGATAATCGTCGTATCCCAGCATCGTAACAAGCATTTGGGTTGGAGCGTCGGCATCCACTTTCGGCGGCGGAATATGTCTCAGAATCGCCTCGAAAAGAGGCTGGAGGTCGGGACCTAAGTCCGGAGTCAAACCAGCCCTGCCCGCCGTCGCTTGAGCGTAGATAACGGGAAAGTCCGCCTGTTCTTCGGTCGCCCCCAGTTCGATAAACAAATCGAACGTTTCATTAAGAACGCGTCCGGGTTCGGCGTCCTTGCGGTCTATTTTATTGATGACTACGATGGCTTTATGCCCCATGGAGAGGGCTTTCTTCAAAACAAAGCGGGTTTGCGGCATGGGGCCTTCCGCCGCGTCAACCAGCAGCAGAACTCCGTCCACCATGTTCATCACACGCTCCACCTCGCCGCCAAAGTCGGCATGACCGGGCGTGTCCACAATGTTGATTTTTACTCTTTGCCCGGTGTCTGGGTCGTTGAGGGAAATGGCGGTGTTTTTAGCGAGGATAGTAATGCCGCGCTCGCGCTCCAAGTCGTTGGAATCCATCACCCGCTCGGCAATCTGCTGGTTCTCGCGGAAAGTGTGAGACTGGCGCAGGAGGTAATCTACAAGGGTGGTCTTCCCATGGTCTACATGGGCAATGATGGCGATATTTCTGAGGTCGGTTCTTTCGACTAACATAGATTCTCTTTTCAGTATAAACCCTGACGCGCAACAAAAGCGCAGAAAAACCCCCGACAAAAAGCCGAGGGTTGACGGAAAAGTTCGGCGCGCGGGCGTTATCTTATCAGAGAGAGCCTGATTTGGGTAGGGATAAGGGAGGAAGTTTTTTTCGCCCTGACCGAAGGACGCTTTACGAAACATTGCCGCTGGTGTAAAATGCGTGCCTGTCAGTTGGCAGGCAGACCGTCTCTTTAGGAAGATTTTGCGTCGCCGCGCAGCGCGGTCGCCGCCTTGTCGAAGCAACGGGTCGCTCTGGCAGATAAACTCAACCGCAGGAGGAAGCAAAATGCCCCGCATCAAGTGCCACTACATTGATTGCGTATTTCTCGATGAAGGATATTGTTCCGCCGCCGCAGTGGAATTTGACCCCGACACGGGCTGCAATACCTACTCCGTCACCGAAGAAAGCGCGCAAAAAGACGACGATTGGTACGAAGACGATGAGAACGAAGAATGGGACGAGGACGAGGAAGAAGAGGAAGACGACGAATGGCTTGACGACGAAGACGAATTCTAATATTAGGCGCGAAAATTACAACGCCTCCCACAAGGAAGGCGTTGTTGTTTTAAACGAGCAAGCGTTGCGGGACTGGGGCGTATATTTACTCCAGTCCGTCGTAAATGTGGTCAAGGACTTCGTCGCTGACGTCGAAGACCGAACCGTTTTCAGGGACGGGTTCCTTTGTCATCCATTCGGGAATGCGGTCGTCTTTGGCGGTAAAGCCCGCGCGGCGGTTGAATTCCCGTTCCATTTTGATGGTTTGTTTGCCCAATTCCTGCAAGATATTGTCGGGCAGGTCGTCCCAGCCGTAGCGCGCCGCAAGCAAGCGTTTGACGACGGCGTTAGGCGTGGCGGCATACCCAAAGCCCGCAAAGATGCACGAGCCAAGCGTATCATAGCCCGCCATGTTCAATTGGGCGTTGAGCGAGACGTCGCGCTGGAGAGACGGGTCAAGGTGGTTGACTTGGGCGCGGATGGTCAAACCGGCGGTGTGGTCGGCTCCTTGCGGAGTGGTGGCGTAAGTCACTCCCGTTCCCTTGATGGAGCGCGGCTCGTAAGCGGACATCGCCTGGCGTTTAACGCAAGGCACATGCTCAATGTTGTATTTCTCGCCCACTTCCGCCGCGCCGTCGCCGATGACGCGCCCCAATTCCGTTCCCCGCCGCATTTCTTCAATTAACTTCATGGCGTCGTCGCCGCTGCCCCAGCGCATCAAACCCGCTTCGGCGGCGACGCCCAGCGCCGCGCCGATTTCAATGGAGTCCAGCCCCAGGTCGTTGATATGCCAGTTCAGCCGCCCAATGACATCCAGAGAGCCAATGTCGAGGTTCGAACCGACCAAGCCAATCGTTTCATATTCAAGCGGAGAGACAATCACTTTGCCGTCTTCGCCGCCAAATACGTTCGAACACTTAATCGTGCAACCAGCCATACAGGCGTGAGAGGGGTCGGAAGGCTTGCCGCGCTTCAAAATAAACTCGCGCAGCGCTTCGCCGCTGATGTCTTCTACCTGGTCGAAGGTTCCGCGCGAAAAATTATGCGTGGGCAGGGCGGCAAAATGCTGGGTCATCTGCGCCATGGCTGCCGTGCCGTAATCGCGGTAGGTCAGAGTCTGCGGATGTTCCATAAGCGCTTTGGTGAAATCTTTTTGCGCCGCTTTGAAGGCGTCGGGGTCGGCAAGGGGGGGCTTCTGACCTCCTGTGTGGTCGAAGACAACGGCTTTGAGTCCCTTCGAGCCCATCACCGCGCCCAGTCCGCCACGAGCGGCGATACGCGAGGGAATGCGGTCTTTATCGAGGTTTTGGATGCCGGCCGATTTCATCCGCATCTCGCCGCCGGGACCGATGAGGGCAATGGCGACCTTATCGCCATATTTTTCCACTAGTCTTGCCGAAGTTTCGTAAACGCCAAGCCCGGCAAGGTCGTCCGCCTTTATCCATTTTGCGCCATCCTTCAAGGAAAGATGTAAAACCCAGTATCCTGCGTCTTTCGGCTGGTCTTCGAGGATGAGCGCCTTGACGCCCATGTGCGCCATGTGCAATCCTGTCCGCCCACCCGCGTTGGCTTCCTTGACGCCGCCCGTCAACGGGGATTTGCCGCCGATGGAAATTCTGTCGTTGGACGAGAGCATGTGTCCCACCAGCAAGCCGGGGGTAAAGATAAGTTTATTTTCCGCTCCGAGCGGGTCGCATTTGGCGTCCACTTCGTCAAGCAGAATGCGGGCAATCAATCCGCGCCCGCCGAGGCGCTGCCAGGTTTCGGGGACAGGCTCCAGTTTCAGCTCCTGCGTTCTGACATTAATTCGCCAAACTTTTGAAATGTAATCAGCCATAAATTCTCCAATCAAGTCAAAAGTCTACGACCTTCGACTTTCGATAGGTTTTATCCAAACAGACTCCGCACCGCTTCCCGGAACACCTTCGTGTGATAGTCCACGTCTTCCCGCGTGACGTCGGGCGAGATGAGCGCCATGTTATGGAAGGGCGTCATCAAAA
>JAIWOB010000123.1 GCA_020217065.1 Chloroflexota bacterium
TGCCGCGATTGAGCGAAAAGAGATGCATGTAGCGGTCAAGTTGATGGTCAATCGCCGCCGCCGCTTCGCCGCCGTTCTTCGGCGGGGTCGGGCGGAACCAGTATTCGGAGCGGTTGCCCAGCCGTTTGACAATCCACGGCAAATCAAATTCTTTAATCACGCCCTCGACGCCCGCAGTGAATTGTTCCTGCAAGGCGATTGCCCGCTTGTAGAATTCTTCGGTGAGGACGTTTTGCAGGGTGGCTTTCATCGCCGCAATGGACAGGGCGTTACCCGCCAGCGTCCCGCCGATTCCGCCTACATCCGCGTCGTCAAGGTCGAGTTTGGCGGCAAAGGCTTGAGAAATTTCTTCAGTAAAACCGTAGACTGCCGCAGGAACGCCGCCCGCGATGGGCTTGCCGAGAGTGAAGAAATCGGGCTTGAGCCCATGCGCCATCGTGTACCCGCCGGGACCCGCGCAGATGGTGTGCGTCTCGTCAATGATGAGGTAAGTCCCATACTTGCGGGTCAACTCGCGCAGAGCGTCGTGGTAGCCAGGCTCAGGGTGGATGATGCCAATGTTGGTCATCACAGGTTCGGCAAGGACGGCGGCAACGTCGCGGGCGGAGAGGGCGGTTTCGAGCGCGGCGACATCGTTGAATTCGATAACCTTGGTGGTCTCGATGGGGTCAATTTGCGGACCCATATTGTTGGGGCGCGACCCCGGCGTTCCTTCCTCGTCCAGCGTGATGAAGGTCTCGTCCACTGTGCCGTGATAACAGTAATTGAAAACGAGGACTTTCGGGCGTCCCGTAATCATGCGAGCCATACGGAGGACGAAGCGGTTGGCGTCGGTGGCGGTAAGGGCAAACTGCCAATAGGGCAGACCAAAGCGGCGCTGAAGTTCTTCGCCGACTTCCACCACATCCTCATACGGCAGCATGAGGGTGATGCCTTTTTCAATCTGCTCGCGGATGGCTTTGAGCGTGGCTTCGGGAGCGTGTCCCGTCATCGCGCCTGTGTCGCCCAGGCAGAGGTCGAGGTACGAGTTGCCGTCCACGTCGGTGAAGCGCGCCCCCTTCGCCTGTTTGACAAAAACAGGGAAAGAGCCAGCCCAACGCACCATCCACAACATCGGCACGCCGCCGTCAAGCGACTTCCGCGCGCGTCGGTACAGTTCGTAGGATTTGGGGTGATTCTTGCGAAAAAGCTCTTCTTCCTGTTTGAGGAGAGATTCGAGTTTGGAGCGGTCAAGCGTTTTCATGGCGGAAATTCCATTTGTCAAACGTCGAAGGTCGCCGACTTTCGACGTTTGACCTTCGACTATTATTTCACGCTTTCCTTCAACGCCTCGCCAAAAATCTTGAGACCGTCGTTGATTTGCTCGGACGTGACGTTGAGCGGGGGAATCCAACGCAGGATGTTGTCGTAAGTCCCGCAGGAAAGCAACAACAAACCCTTCTCCTCAGCGGAGTGAATGATATCCTTGACCAGTTGTTTGGCTTTCGCCTGACTCTTTTCCACGATAAACTCTGTGCCAACCATCAAGCCCAGCCCGCGCACGTCGCCAATCTGCGGGTATTCTTCCTGGTATTTTCGCAGACCCGTCATCAGTTGCACGCCGCGCTCGGCTGCGTTTTCCAGCATCTTCTCTTCGCGCATGGCTTTGATGGTGGCGACGCCCGCAGCGCAGGCGACGGCGTTCCCGCCGTAGGTCCCGCCGATGGAACCGACATCCACCTTCTTCATGATTTCCGTGCGGCTGAACACGCCGGAGAGCGGCATCCCAGAAGCAATGCCTTTGGCTGCGGTCATGATGTCGGGAAGGACGCCAAAATGCTCGAAGGCAAACCATTTGCCTGTGCGCCCAAAGCCCGATTGCACTTCGTCGAAGATGAGCAGGATGCCGTGCTTATCGCAGAGTTCGCGCAGCGACTTCATAAACAAAGCCGGCGGAACGATGTATCCGCCTTCGCCCATGACGGATTCGATGAGGATGGCGGCGGTATCCTTCGGGGCGGTCTGCGAGACGAGCAAGTATTCAAGTTGCTCAAGCGCATACGCGGAGGCTTGTTCCTCGCTCATACCCAGTTTGAAAGCGTATGGGAATGGGGAGACATAAACCCCCGAAGGCAGCGGACCAAACCCCGTGCGATACCCCGTCTTGGAGGTGGTCAACGCCATCGTGGCGTGAGTCCGCCCGTGGAAGGAGCCGTTGAAGACGATGACGTTCTGCTTGCCCGTGGCGGCTTTGGCGATTTTGACGGCGTTTTCCACCGCCTCGGCGCCGGAGTTGGCAAAATAAAAACTATCAATCGAAGGCGGCGCAATCTTGCGGAGTTCCTCGATAAGTTGGAGCATCGGCTTATGGATGACGATATTCGCCTGCGCGTGCAGGAACAAGCCTGCCTGCTCGCGGACAGCCGCCACAACCTTCGGGTGGCAGTGACCTGTGTTAGTGACGCCGATGCCGCAGGTGAAGTCGAGCAATTTCCTGCCGTCGTCAGTGTAGATGTAAGAGCCCTCGGCGCGGTCGGCGACAAAATTGAAGATGCGGCTCCACGCGGGAGTCATATGGGGGAAATTTTCGGTGTAAAGAGTGTTCATGTGTCAGGTGTTCCTGATTTATATATCCAACATCAAGCGCCGCATACAACAGGGATTGAATTTCCACTGCCGAGCGGCGCGCAATTCCAAGAAACCTTGCAAATTCAATTCTGGAAAACTTACGCTGGCAGATACTCCGCCGCCCACTCAACATCGTGCTTCTTGAGCGTCTCGCGGGTGGGAACGCCGTCGGCAGTTAACCCGGCAAGCCTGTAGTAATGCGTAATAGCGTTGTCAACTTCCTCGCGGGTCAGCGCAATTCCCGCAGTGGGGCCGGTCCCAACCAACGGTTTGAAGAATTTCTTGGGCAGTTTGTCGTCCTTGCGCCCAAAGCCTTCGCGCGCGTTGAAAACGCGGAAAAGGTCTATCCGCCTGCGCCCCACATCCATCAACTCGTCCATGGTCAAGTCCCAGCCCGTGACCGCTTTCATCATGGCGAGCGTGTCGTTCGGGTCGTAAAGCGTCCAGGTCGGACCAAAGACAAACTGGCAAAGTTCAGCGGAATCCATCATCGAGTAGAAGACTTCGGTCTCGTATCCAAAACGAACCTTCTCTTCGGTGAGGCTGTAAGCGGGCTGCGGCGAGCCGAGTCCAATCTGCTTCAAGCGGTCAAGGTTGAAATCGCCAATGCCCTCTTCGTAATATGGGTCGTGTTCGCTGGATTGATGGTCGGCGCCGAAGGGGTTGACGGCGTAAATCAGCGCCAGGCTGCGCTTGGCTTGCGGCATATGAGCGGGGGCTTCCGCGCCCTTGACGGTGATGAGGCATTCGTCCGCACCGTTGCCCCAAACTTTGGCGGCGCGTTCGGAACCTTGTCCAAGCAATTTTCCGAGCGGCGTGCTGGCGGTGACAATTTGCCGCAAAACTTCAAACATGGCGTCCACGCCGCCAAACTTGAGTTCGATGCCGCCGGTCTGCTCCTTGCCAATAATGCCCTTTTCGTAACACTCCATCGCAAAAGCAATGGTCGCTCCGCAAGCGATGGTGTCCACGCCGTATTCGTTGCAAATCTGGTTTGCCTTCGCCACCGCCGCAAGGTTGTCAATGCCGCAATAAGAGCCAAAGGTGCTGAGGGTTTCGTATTCAGGACCGCCGTAGCGCGGGTCCACTTGATAGGGTCCTTCTTTGATTTCGACCACGCGCTTGCATTTGACGACGCAGGCGAAGCAGGTGTCGCGTTCCTTCAGGACGGTCTCCGCCATTTTTTCGCCGCTAATGGAATCGCAGCCTTCAAATTGTCCCTCGTTATAATTGCGCGTCGGCAGCGTGCCAATCGTGTTGTTGAACAAAACCACAACCGCGGTTCCGTATTTGGCGAGCCCGTCCATGTCGCCGTTATCGGGAAGTATCTTAACGCTTTTGCGGTTCAACTCCGTGAGAGATTTCTGGTCTGCGACATTAACTTTATGCGCGCCATGCACGGCAATCGCCTTGAGGTTTTTAGACGCCATCACCAGCCCCATGCCCGTGCGTCCATTATGACGATTGGACATGGAAACCAAGGAAGAAAACAGGACGCCGTTTTCCGCGGCTATGCCGTGCTGTAAAATTTCCGCCTTCGGATGAACTTCCGCGTGAAGAATATCGTCCACTTCGCCCGTTTTCTTGCCCATCAAATGCGCCGCGTCGCGCAGTTCAGGTTTGCCGTCCAGTATGGAAAGATAAACAGGCTTGGACGATTTGCCCCTGACGACGATACCGTCGAAACCGGCGAATTTCAATTGGGCGGGGAAGAAGCCGCCGCTTTGCGAATCGCCAATGCCGCCGCTGATAGGCGATTTGGCGTTCACGTTCAAACGACTTTGCCCGGAAATCGCCGCGCCCGTCGTGACGCCCGCCATCAAGGTCAGGACATTTTCCGGTCCGAGCGGGTCTGCGCCTTTGGGAACTTCGCGCAGGATATAGTGCATTCCCATTGCGCTGCCGCCGAAATACTTGCGATAAAAAGCCTCTGGCGGCTCTTCCACCGTGAACGCCCCCTTCGTCAAATCCACGTGCAGAATCTTACCGATGTAACCGTTGGGCATTTCGTCCTCCTGTTGGGTTTGTGAATGTTTTTGCAATTATACAGTTGCAAACAACTTATGACAATAAATTTTTTCCGAAAATGACAAAAAAACGCTTTTTTAGCGATTTTTCGGACATAAAGTAAGCCTATCCTTTCCCATCCGACAATCTCTCTCCCGGTTGTTCTATTCCTGTTTTAGAATGTCTTGGCTCATCTTGGGCTTGGAGCCAATTTCCACCAATTGCACTTGAACCTGATAACGCTTTTCGCCAATTTGAATTTTTCCCACGCCGAAAAAGCCTCGCGAGCCGGTTTTGAAAAGTTTTTCGGCGGCGGTCAAAACCCCTACAACCTTATCATTTTCTTTGATTTCGACTGAAAGCATGGCTTATCTCCTGGCGGTAATTTTTTTCGACGCCTTCATTATAGTTGATAAGCGCCCGCGTTCTAAGGCGAAGCCTCGCCTTCGACCGTCACATGAACAATATTACTTTTGACCGTTCCGCCCGCCGCATCAGTTCCTTCAGCCCAAATTTGATGCCGCCCCGGCGAGAGGGTCCACCAGATTTGATAAGGCGGCGTTGAAATTGCCCCCAACGCCGCTCCATCTACAAAGAAGGCGACTTGGGCAAAGTCCGAGCCGCTCCGCGCAGACAAGGCGACTTGCTGGGACGCCAAACCGAGGTCGGGAGCGATTCGATAGGTCGCATTGTCAGGCGGCGAAGTAAGCGTCAATCCGCCGGATAAATTCGAATCTTCCAACAGAGGAAAACCGTTCGCTCTCGCCCAATCCCGCGCTTCAACAGGCAAATCCAAAACCAGTTCGCCCGAATCTGAAAAACGATAAAAAGAGTCGAACGTCGCAGGCTGGGTCCCCGCGATAAACCATTCCATTCTTGTGCGCTGGCACGCCGCGGTGGGAAGCAAGCCCGAAAGGCTGCAAACTTCCACTTGAACCAAATTATCAGGGCGTTCAAACTCCTTTGGAGGGCGTCCCCGCAAGATGGAGCGCACGGCTTCAGCCCAAATGGGAGCCGCGCCGGTCAAACCGGTAACATCGCGCATGGCTTGGTAATCGCTGTTGCCAACCCAAACGCCCACAAGTAAATCGGGAGTATAGCCAATCGTCCAATTGTCGTGAAAATTGCTCGTGGTCCCGGTCTTGACGGCGGCGGGGCGGTCAATCTTCAGGACGCTGTTCAAACCGAAGCCCGTCTGGCGGGAGCGGTCATCGCTGAGGATGTCGGAAATAAGCCACGCCACGCGAGGGTCCATTGCCTGCGCGGCGGGCGTTTTTTTAGGCTGATATAACAAAACCCCGTCCGCGTTGCGAATTTCAAGGATAAGAAGCGCGTCCCTGTATTTTCCTCCGTTTGCAAAAGCCGCATAGGCTTGAGAAAGTTCAAACAAGCTCATCTGCCCGCCGCCCAGGGCAAGCGAAAGGTCGTAATTTTGAGGCGCGCCTAACGAGCGAACGCCAAGACGGTTGGCAAGCGTAATCGCTCTTTCGACCCCGACATGCTGCAAAGTCAGAACGGCAGGCACGTTCAAAGAAGACGCCAGCGCTTCGCGCACAGAGACAAATCCATGCTCCCTGCCGTCGTAGTTCGAAGGTTTATAAGGCTGACCGTCTTTTGCGGTAAATGTGCGCGACACATCCAGCAGCGCAGTCGCGGCGGTCATTGGTTGAGGCTGAAGCGGGTCAAGCGCAGCGGCGTAAATGATGGGCTTAAACGCCGACCCAGACTGCCTGAGGGCAAGCGCCATGTTAAGCGCGCCATGAATGGAGGGGTTGAAATAATCCGCGCTGCCGACAAGGGCAAGGAGTTCGCCGGTTTGCGGGTTAAGCGCCGTTAATGCGGCGTTGTTCACGTTGCGGTTGACCTCGCCCGGCTGCGGCTTGAATCCCTCAATTCGCCTGCGGACAATCTCTTCGACAAGGCGCTGCGCGTCTAAATCGAGCGTCGTGCGAACGACCAGGCTTTCGGATGGATTTAACTCCCCCGAAGAAAAGAGAGCGTCCAGTTGGCTTTTAACCATCCAGATAAAATGCGGGGCTTCGATGGGATAAGGAACGGGGTTGTAACTCAACGGGGCTTGTTCCGCCTCGCTCCTTTGCGCCGGGGAAATCAATCCGTTCTTTTCCATCAATCCTAGCGCGACACGCTGGCGTTCCAGCGCGAGGTCTGGATTAACAAAGGGATTGTAAACGCCCGGGGCTTGCGGAAGTCCAGCCAGCAGAGCGCATTCCGGCAGGAGCAAATCGGAAGCGGACTTGCCAAAATACGTCTGGGCGGCGGCTTCGACGCCGTACGCCATGCCGCCATAATAGGTTTGATTTAAATATAAAGCGAGGATTTCGTCTTTTGAATAAGTTTGGGAAAGCCGCCACGCTAAAATCGTCTCGCGTAGTTTGCGGCGCAGGGTGCGTTCGGATTTTTCGTCTGCGAGAAGCAAAGTCCGCGCCGCTTGCTGCGTAATGGTGCTGCCGCCTGAAAGGGTCTCGCCGCCGCGCAAGTTAATCCATATCGCGCGCAGTATTCCCCAAAAGTCAACGCCTGGGTTTTGGTAAAAGCTTTTGTCTTCCACCGCAATGGTGGCGTCTTTCATACATTGCGGGATATTTTCAACGGAAAGCGCGGCGTTTCGTCCGCCCTCGCGGGGAAGAATCTCGTAGAGCAGCCGTCCGCTGCGGTCGGTGATTTTGACGCTGGGCTGGTTCAGCCCGGCGGGAAGTTCCTCTAAAGAAGGCAGGTCGTATAAAACCCAGGCGGAAAACGACAAGACCGCCAACAAGCAGGCGGATAAAATCAAGCCAAAGAAGCGAAACTTTAAGAAGGAACGCATGACAAGGCGTCGGGAGTCAAATCTCGAAGAGAGGACGCGCCGCAGGAAAACATGGCAACCTCAATTTCCCGCTTCGTCAGTTTCATCTGTTCGACAACCTTCTCCGTAGAAACTGCCGCCGCTTTCAAGAATTGTCCCGCCATGCCGCCCAAAACCGCGCCGAGGGCGACGCATTTCGCAATGTCGAGTCCGTCTGCAAGTCCGCCGCTGGCAAAGAGAGTCATTTCAGGGACAGCCCGCTTGACGTTGAGGATGGACTCGGCGGTCGGAATGCCCCAGCCGACAAAGGCGGCGGCAAGCCGCCGGGTAAATTCGTCGGGAGCGCGGTGCATTTCGACTTGCGTCCATGAGGTGCCGCCCGCGCCAGCCACATCAATGACGGAGACGCCGCAATCCGCAAGCAGCCTTGCGGCGCGTTCCGAGATTCCCCAGCCAACTTCCTTGACGATGACCGGAACGCTTAATTTTTTGCACACCTGCTCAATTTTCGCAGCCAAGCCGGCAAAATTCGTATCGCCTGCGTCTTGCACGGCTTCCTGCAAAGGGTTGAGATGAAGGATAAGAGCGTCGGCTTGAATCATGTCCACCGCTTTACGGCATTCATCCACGCCGTAACCGTAATTGAGTTGAACGGCGCCGAGGTTGGCAAACAATAAAATATCGGGCGCGGCGCGGCGCGCAACGGAAAAAGTGGGGATTTGTTCGGGATGTTCGAGCGCGGCGCGCTGGCTTCCAACTCCCATCGCTACCCCGACCTCTTGCGCCGCTTCCGCCAGCCGCCGATTGATTTCGCCCGCTTCCTCCGTCCCCCCCGTCATCGAACTGACCAAGATGGGGGCGGATAATTTTTTGCCAAACAGGACAAGGCTGGGGTTTACTTGATTGAGGTTCAATTCCGGCAGCGCTTCATGAATAAAGCGGTAGCGCTCCAATCCGCTGGTCAGCGCGGAGCGGACGTCCCGCTCCAAATTAATTTTGATATGGTCGGACTTTCTCTGGTCAATTGGCGCAACTTTCGGCATGAGACGGTGTTCCTTTGAAAGTAATAAAAAAGGCTGGCTTGACACGGCTTTCAGACCGATTACAATAAGCCAATATAAGAAGCCAATATAAGCCAGTCGAAACCATAAACAGGAGGCTGTCATGTCTGACACGTATAATGAACTCACCGCCATCGTAAAAGACCTGCTTGGGGTGGACGAATCGAAGATTACGCCCGAAGCCCGTTTCCGCGAGGACCTCGAAGCCGATTCGCTTGACCTTGTCGAATTAATTATGGCGTTTGAAGACAAGTTCGGCGCGGAAATTTCCGACGAGGACGCGCAGAAAATCACCACGATTGGCGAAGCCGTCAAATACATTGACGAGCATAAGAAATAATTCCTTGCCAGATTATAACTGTAGAGCCGCCCCGCGACTCCCATTCAGGGATAACTCGCCTGGCGGCTCTCTTTATTGATTCTTCACTTTCCAAAAACGGTTAGTTACTGCAAAAGGGTTGGGATTTCTTCCGGATGCTTGGCGACTTTCACTCCGGCGGCTTCCAACGCCTTGATTTTGTCGGCGGCGGCGCCGGAGCCGGCTTCAATAATGGCACCGGCGTGTCCCATGCGTTTTCCAGGAGGGGCGGTCTGTCCGGCGATGAAACTCGCCACAGGCTTCGTCATTTTCGCGCGTATATATTCAGCCGCCTTTTCTTCTTCGTTGCCGCCGATTTCGCCAATCATGATGACTTTTTCGGTTTTCGGGTCATGCTCGAACATTTCCAACACGTCGAGAAAGTTCGTGCCATTGACCGGGTCGCCGCCGATGCCAACGCAAGTGGTCGCTCCCATGCCGAGGTTCTTCATGGCGTACAACACTTCATACGTCAAAGTGCCAGAACGAGAGACAACGCCTACATTGCCGGGAATGGCGATGTTACCTGGAATAATGCCGACTTTGGCTTCGCCGGGAGTTAACAATCCGGGACAGTTTGGACCGACAAGACGGGTCTTCTTTTGGTCAAGGTAACTGCGAACGCGCATCATATCCTGCACCGCCACGCCCTCGGTGATGCAGACAATGAGCGGAATGCCGGCGTCGGCGGCTTCAAACATGGCGTCGGGGGCAAAACGCGCCGGGACAAAAATAACCGTCGCGTTGGCGTCCGTCGCTTCCTTCGCCGTTTTAACCGAATCAAAGACGGGGACTTTCCCGTCTAACACCCACTCGCCGCCTTTGCCGGGGGTCACGCCGCCGACAACGTTCGTGCCATAGGCGACCATCTGCGTTGTGTGAAACAAGCCTTCGTTTCCGGTAATGCCTTGAACCAGCAATCTTGTGTTTTTATCTACCAAAATGCTCATGGTTTAATTCCCTTTTTGCGCGGCTGCGACGGCTTTCTTTGCCGCATCCGCCAGCGTTTCAGCGGTAATCATGTTTGCGTTTTCAAGAAGTTTACGTCCTTCTTCGGCGTTTGTGCCGACAAGGCGCACCACCATCGGAACTTTAGGCTTGACTTCTTCCATCGCGGCAAGAATCCCTTTGGCGACTTCGTCGCAGCGCGTAATGCCGCCA
>JAIWOB010000124.1 GCA_020217065.1 Chloroflexota bacterium
AAGATGTTGAATAAAACCGCTTTGACGTTTGGGTCGGTCAGGATAATCCGCATGGCGGCTGCGACCTTTTCCGAACTGGCGCCGCCGCCAATATCGAGGAAATTGGCTGGCTCGCCGCCAAACAGCTTGATAACGTCCATGCTGGTCATCGCCAACCCCGCGCCGTTGACCATGCAGCCAATATTGCCGTCGAGTTTAATGAAAGAAAGACCAAATTTGCGGGCTTCCGTTTCGGCGGGCGCTTCTTCGTCGGTGTCGCGCATATCGGCAATCTCGGGCTGGCGAAAGAGGGCGCTGTCGTCAATCAGCATCTTGCCGTCCAGCGCAATCATCTTTTTTTCCTTGGTGATGACCAGCGGGTTGATTTCGGCCAGGGTGGCGTCGGTCGCTTTGTAAACCTCCCACAAACCCATCGCGATTTTCACAAAGTCCTTCACATTTTCGCGCGGCAAATCCATGGCGACCGCCACGTCCCGCGCTTGATATTCGCGCAGTCCCAAAAGCGGGTCAATGTGGCTTTTGATAATCTTATCGGGATGCTTCGCCGCCACTTCTTCAATGTCTATGCCGCCGGCGGCGGAGGCAATCATCACCGGCTTTCTCGCGGCGCGGTCGTTGGTGATAGAAAAGTAGATTTCCTGGTCTATGGCGGAGGCTTCGTCCACGAGGACTTTACGCACAGGCAGCCCTTTGATTTCCATACCCAAAATTTGAGCGGCAAGTTGAGCGGCTTCGACGGGGTCTTTGGCGAGTTTTACGCCGCCAGCCTTGCCGCGCCCGCCTACCAAAACCTGCGCTTTAACGACAACGCGGCTCCCTAACTCTTCCGCAATTTGCTTTGCTTCCTGAGCGGTCGCCGCTACCCGTCCATTTGGAATAGGGATGCCGTATTTCGAAAAAATAGCCTTGGATTGGTATTCGTGGAGTTTCATTATTCTCCCTCAGGGGAAATTTTTTATTGCGCGGCAATTATACCACCGCTGCGCAACGCGCCAAAAGTTTCGCATGGTTTACGCGGTCGCAAACCTCCCTTGTCAAAGGCTGGGCGGGCATGTAAACTAATGCGGTTTTCACATCGCGCGACAAAGGCAAACGATTACGATGGAAAGAATCATCCTCCTCGATATTGACGGCGTGCTGGTCCGCCCTGGCGGATACCGCGCCGCATTGCGCGCCGTCGTCGAGCGTTTTATTCAAGCGGGTTTTCAAATCACGGAAGACGCATTAAATGGCATGGAAAAACGAGGCATCCTTAGCGAATGGGATATGACCCCGCTGACGATTGCCTCTTGCTGGGAAGACATTCTGTCGCGTCAGCCAATGAGCGGACTGCCCGACAGCGTGTCCGCCGCCGCCGAAGAAATTCGGCGCCGGCGACGGGTTGCGCTGCCGGCGCGGTTATCCATCCCAGCGTTCAAGTTGGAGGCGGGGTATTACCCAGCCGAGGCGGCGTTTCGCGCAGGATGTTTCCCCTCAATTCCGGAGCCGCTGCGAAAGAATCTCCTGACTTTCACCCGCAACGTTCAAAAATCCGAAGTCACGCGCGCCTTCCAGAACTTCACGCTTGGCAGCGCAACGTTTGAAGAGACCTACCGCTTGCCGGCGGATTTCGAAACCGAATCCCTGCTGCAAAAACACGACCGCCCCGCGCTAGCTTCCGCCGAGCGCGCCACGCTATTCCAAAACGGGAATCGAGCCGCCATATTTACCTCGCGTCCTTCCCGCCCGCCGCGCGAAGCCGAAGAAACGGCGACAGGCTACGCTCCCGAAACCGAACTGGCTTTGGAACTGGTTGGCTTGGCGGAACTTCCTATAACCGCTTTCGGTAAATTAGAATACATCGCCGCGCAACGCCAGATTGACGCGGCGGCTCTCTTAAAGCCTTCCCCTTTTCAGGCTTTGGCAGCGACCCTTTCGGCGTGGACAGGGAAAGAGTTGCCCGCTTTGAGCGCGGCTTACGAATGGCTGCGCTCAGGAAAATTAAACTTACAATTCAACGCGCTGCCAAAGTCCTTTGAATTGCTGGTTGTGGAGGATAATATCAGCGGAGTTCGTTCGGTTCAAGCGGCGGGAAAAATTCTCCGCCAAGCCGGCTTCGACGTCGCTATCCGCGCGCTGGGGTTGACAGACGGCGTCCCTGAGAAAGCGGCCGCCTTTGACGCGGAAGAGACGCCGCATTTTGAGAATTGGGCGGCTCTCCTCGCCTTCATTAAGTAAGGCGTGAAGTAAGGCGTGAAATTTTCGAGATTCCCTTCGCCTCGCCGTTCGTCTCCCAAACTTCGTCTCCCAAACATTGACAAAAAGACAGTTCCAAGCGCGGCGTCCTGTTTTTAAAGCCATAAAACGCCGCCTTGCGCGGGCGGGCTTTTTCCTGTATGCTTGCCCCAATGCGAGAAAATTTCAAAAAACATATCGCCATTCCGCAAGACCACGGCTCGTGGGTTTTTATTCTCAGTCCGCTGCTGATTGGGGTTTTTGCGGGCGGGAAATTCACTCTTTCCGTTTTAAGTCTCTTTGTTGCGGCAATGTCCGCTTTTATGCTCCGCCAGCCGATGACGGTTTTCGTTAAGGCGCTTTCCGGCAGACGCCCCAAAACCGACCTGCCCTCCGCCCGTTTTTGGGTCTTGGTCTACGGGATAACCGCCGCCCTGGCGCTCCTCGTCCTGATTGCGGAAGGGTATATTTATCTGCTGTACCTGGCGCTGCCCGGCGCGCCGGTCTTCGCCTGGCATTTATGGCTGGTCAGCAAGAGAGCGGAGCGGAAACAAACAGGCGTTGAAATTATCGCTACGGGAGTCTTATCCCTGTCTGCGCCCGCCGCTTATTGGACGGCGCTGGGCGGGTACGACCCGCAGGGCTGGCAGCTTTGGGCGTGGATATGGCTTCAGTCGGCGGCGAGCGTCGTTTACGCCTACCTCAGACTGGAACAGCGGGAGTTGAAACAAATTCCAGCCCGCAAAGATTTATGGAAGATGGGAAATCGCGCGCTCCTCTACGTGTCGTTCAACCTTGCCGCATCCGCCGCCCTTGGATGGACGAGAATTGCCCCGCCGCTTCTGTTCATCCCGTTTCTGATTCAATGGCTGGAAACCGCCTGGGGCGTCTTCCGCCCCTCTGTTGGATGGAAACCCACGCGTATCGGGGTGAGGCAGCTCGTCGTCAGCGTTATATGGACAATACTTTTTATTATCTGCTGGAGGTTTTAATGAGCGAAATGAAGTACGAACTGCTCGCCGAAGTCTACGGAAGAATGGAAGCGGAACTAATCAAAAGTTACCTCGAAGCGCACGGGGTCGCCGTGGAATTGTTTCAAGAATCCATCGGACAAAACATCTACCCGACCACAATCGACTCTCTCGGCAATGTGCAAATCTTCGTAGAGAAAGAAAAGATGAAAACGGCGGCTTCTCTGTTGGAAGAAATTCAAAGATAATCTCATTTCCGCCAAAAAACCAAACGCGCGCCGAAAAACTTTCAACCGATTACATATAACAACAAAGAAAGGATTCAAAAGTGATGAAAGACACCGTCATTCTCATCAACAGCAACGGTATGGGACGGGGAGACCAAGCCTTGCAGCATAAACTTGCCGCCAAATATTTCGAATTGCTGATGCAGAACGCGGATTTGCCAGTCGCCATTTGCTTTTACACCGACGGCGTAAAATTGGCGGTCAGCGGTTCGCCCGTTTTGGAGCAATTACAGGATCTGGAATCCAAAGGCGTGCGGCTGATTCTCTGCTCCACCTGCCTCGACTTTTACCAACTTAGCGGCGAGGTTCAGGTCGGAATTGTCGGCGGTATGACCGATATCATCGAAGCGCAGACCAAAGCGTCAAAAGTAATTACTCTCTAGACCCACAAGGAATCCATGACAAAAGCCTTCACCCTCATCGAAGAAAAAAACATCCCCGAAATCAACGCCGCCGCCCAGCTCTACGTTCACAAGCGGACAGGCGCGCGCCTGCTCTCGGTCATTAACGACGACGAGAACAAGGTCTTCGCCGTCAATTTCCGCACCACGCCAAAAGACTCGACGGGCGTGGCGCACATTTTGGAACACTCGGTTTTAGGCGGTTCACAGAAATATCCCGTCAAAGAGCCGTTCGTGGAATTGCTCAAAGGCTCGCTGGCGACCTTCGTCAACGCCTTCACCTACCCCGATAAAACCTGCTACCCCGTGGCAAGCCAGAACGCTCAGGATTTTTACAACCTGATTGACGTGTACATGGACGCGGTTCTTCATCCGCTCATCACCGAAGAAACGCTCATGCAGGAAGGCTGGCATTACGAGCTGGACGACCCCGCCAGCCCGCTGACCTATAAAGGCGTGGTCTTCAACGAAATGAAGGGCGCATACTCCTCGCCCGACAATTTACTCGCGCGCGCCATTCAGCAATCGCTCTTCCCCAAGCACATTTACGGCGTCGACTCGGGCGGCGACCCGCAGACCATCCCCAGCCTGACCTACGAAGCCTTCAAAGCCTTCCACGAAACCTATTACCACCCCTCCAACGCCTTCATCTTTTTCTATGGAGACGACGACCCCGAAAAACGCCTCAAACTCATGGAAGGCTATCTCGCGCCTTACAAAAAGCTCAAAGTCAAATCGCAGATTCCGCTCGCCAAGCCGTTCAAAAAACCCAAAACTGTCAAAGCCTTTTACGACGCGGGGCAGGACGCCAACGTCAAGAAAAAGCATTATCTCACAGTGAACTGGCTGCTGCCCGACACCTCCGACCCTGTGTTGGATTTAAGCCTGTCCATCCTCTCGCGCATTCTCATCGGCACGCCCGCTTCGCCTCTCAAAAAAGCCCTGCTCGATTCGGGTATGGGCGAAGACCTGGCGGGCTTGGGTCTTGAAAACGAACTGCGCCAGCAAATTTTTTCAACCGGTCTCAAAGGTACGCGCGCCAGCGACGCAAAGAAAATCGAAAGCCTGATTTTCGACACCCTGCGCGCCCTCGTCCGCGACGGCATAGACCCCGACATGACCGCCGCCGCGCTCAACACCGTCGAATTCCGCCTGCGCGAAAACAACACTGGCTCTTTCCCGCGCGGGCTTTCGCTGATGCTCCGCGCCCTCACCACCTGGCTTTATGAAGACGACCCCTTCAAACTGCTCGCCTTCGAAGCGCCGCTGGCGGAGGTCAAATCGCGGCTGGCGGCAGACCCCAGATACTTTGAAAAATTGATTCAGACTCACCTATTGGACAACGTCCACCGCACGACCTTGCGCTTCCAACCCGACCCCGAACTGGGTCGCCGTCTCGAAGAAGCGGAGACCGCCCGACTGGCTTCCATCCGCGAGGGCATGAGCGCCGAAGAAATCAACGCTTGCATCGCCACCGCCAAACGCCTCAAAGAATTGCAGGAAGCGCCCAACTCGCCTGAAGCTCTGGCGACCATGCCCTTCCTCAAACTTTCGGACCTGGAAAAGGAAAGCAAGACCATCCCTGTGGAAGCGTTGCAGGTGCAAGATACGACTGTTTTGTACCACGACCTTTTCACCAATGGAATCGTGTACCTCAACCTCGGCTTTGACCTGCGCGCCCTCCCCGCCGACCTGCTCCCGCTAACTGAGATTTTCGTCCGCGCCCTGTTGGAAATGGGAACCGACAAAGAGGATTACGTCAAACTCTCGCAGCGGATTGGAAAATATACGGGCGGAATCCACGGCAACGGTTTCAGCGCCACAACCTACGGGACGCGGGAAACCGTCAGTAAGTTGTTTCTGCACGGCAAAGCCGCCATCGGACAATCCATCGAACTGCTGAACATCCTCAAAGACGTTTTGCTCCGCGCCAAATTCGACAACCGCGAGCGGCTCAAGCAAATCGTCCTTGAAGAAAAATCGGAAATTGAATCATCCCTTGTCCCCAGCGGACACGCCTACGCCAACCGCCGCGTCCGCGCTCAATTTGGCGGCGCAGGCTGGGTCAACGAACAGATAGGCGGAGTCACCTATCTTTTTGCCTTGCGAGAACTCGCCAGCGACATCGACAAAAAATGGGACAGCGCGCTGAAGAAACTCGAAACCATGCGCGAGCTGCTCGTCAACAGCAAGACGATGATTTGCAACGTCACCCTCGACGCGGCAAACTGGAAGACCTTCCAGCCGCATTTCGAGAATTTCATCTTCTCCATTCCCGAAAAAGACGTTCAACTTTCAAACTTTGACTTTCAACCTCAGAGCCAAAAAGAAGGTCTGGTAATTCCCGCGCAGGTCAATTACGTCGCCAAAGCCGCCAACCTTTACGACCTCGGCTACGAACTCGACGGCTCTTCGCACGTCGTCACAAATTACCTGCGGACCACTTACCTTTGGGAAAAAATCCGAGCGCTGGGCGGAGCCTACGGCGCGTTCTGCGCGTTTGACAACGCCTCGGGCGTTCTGTCCTTCCTTTCCTACCGCGACCCGAACCTGGACGCTACGCTCGAAAACTACGACAAAGCCGCCGCTTTCTTGAAAAGCCTCGACTCCGTCTCGCTCAACGAAAGCGAATTGACCAAAGCCATCATTGGAACCATCGGCGACCTGGACGCCTACCAACTGCCCGACGCAAAAGGCTTCACCTCGATGATACGCTATCTAACAGGCAAAACCGACGAAATGCGCCAAAAAGAACGCGAGGAAGTCCTCTCGACCAACGGCGAAGATTTCATCGCCTTCGGGGATGCGCTGGAAAAGTTTGCCAAATCCGAGTCGGTCGTGGCGCTTGGGCCCCAATCTGCAATTGAGAGCGCGAAGATTGGCTTGAAGGTAACGAAGGTTTTGTAAAATTTAGTCGAAAGGTCGAAGGTCAAAAACCGAATACAGCCTTTGACTACGAAGGAGTAACCATGAACCTCACTCTCCACATCAATGGCACAGATTACACCCTCGAGACGCCCGTCCACACTACCCTGCTTGCCGCCCTGCGCGGACTAGGTTTTCATGGCGTGAAGTTCGGCGACGAACACGGGCTTTCGGGCGCAGATACGGTGCTGCTGGACGGCAAACCAGTCAACGCCGGGTCGCTGCTGGCGGCGCAGGCTGAAGGTCATAAGATTGCCACCATCGAAGCGCTCGGCGAACATCCCGAACAAGGCTGGAAACACACGGAAGGTTTACATCCGTTACAAAAGGCTTTTGTTGAGAACGGCGCCATCCAGTGCGGCTACTGCACGCCCGCGCAAATTCTCGCCGCCAAAGCCCTGCTGGATAAAAATCCCAATCCCACCGAAGAGGAAGCGCGCGAAGCGATTGCAGGCGTGTTATGCCGCTGCACGGGCTATCTCAAACCCGTACAAGCGATTCTCAAAGCCGCGGCGGTCATGCGCGGGGAAACTCCAATTGAAAACGAACCTATCCTTTGGGAAATCGGTGCGCCGACCAAAGAGCCGAATAACAGCGATTTCCCCTCGCCGCAAGCCGCAGGCGTAATGACCCGCCCGAAAGTGGTCGTCACGCCGGAGACGAAAGCCTGGCAAACGGTGGGCAAGCCCGAGGTCAAGGTGGATGCGGTGAAACTGGTGCAGGGCAAGCCCGCTTTCGCGGCAGACTTCGAAAAGCGCGGTCTGCTTCATGCCAAAGTCCTGCACTCGCCGCACGCGCACGCCCGCATCAAACGCATTGACGCCAGCAAAGCGCGCGCGCTCGAAGGCGTCGCCGCGGCGCTGACCTGGCAGGACATCCCACGCGTCGTCTATTCCACCGCAGGGCAGTCCGACCCCATCCCCGGCCCGCTCGATACATTCTCGCTCGATAACAAGGTTCGCTTCGTGGGCGACCGCGTCGCGTTCGTCGCGGCAGAGACGCCCGAAATTGCCGAGAAGGCGCTCTCGCTGATTGACGTGGAATACGAAATCCTGCCCGCCATTTTGGATTCGCGCGAAGCCATGACCAGCCCGATTCGGATTCACGACGAACCCGAATATGTCAACTTTGCCGACTCCAACCCCGAAAAGAATCTCGCCGCGCACATCCGCATTGACATCGGCGACGTGGAGAAGGGCTTCGCCGAAGCCGACCAAATCTTCGAAGCCGAATACGAAGTGCCAAAGGTGCAGCAGGCGCACATCGAGCCGCATGTGTGCATCACCTATTGGGATGAAGATGACCGCCTCGTCATTCGGACCTCGACACAGGTCCCGTTTCATGTGAGGCGGATGCTTGCCCCGGTGCTGGGGCTGCCCGTCAAACGCATCCGCGTCATCAAGCCGCGCATCGGCGGCGGGTTCGGCGGCAAACAGGAAGTGTTGATGGAAGATGTGGCCGCGCACCTGACGATTGCCACGGGACGCCCCGTGATATACGAGTACACCCGCGAGGAGGAATTCACCGCGGCGCGTTCGCGTCATCCCATGCGAATCAAAATGAAGACGGGCGTCAAGAAGGATGGCACAATCACCGCCAACGAAATGTACGCGCTTTCGGATACGGGCGCGTATGGCTGTCACGCGCTGACCGTGACGGGCAACACGGGTCACAAGGCGATGGCGCTCTATGTCGGCGACGGCGAGTATCGCAAGTCGCCCAACATCCGCTTCTATGCGGACGTGGTGTATACCAACACGCCGCCGGCGGGAGCGTATCGAGGTTACGGCGTGCCGCAGGGTTACTGGCCCGTGGAGCGTCACATGGAAAAAATTGCGCGCGCGATGGGCTTCGACCCCATCGAGTTCCGTTTGAAGAACGCCATTCGCCCCGGCGAATATCATCCCTTCAGCACCGCTTGGAACGAAGGACGCGAGCCGCGGCCCGAAATTATCCACACAGTTGGATTGGAGCAGTGTGTGGCGCAGGGCAAAGCCGCGATTGGGTGGGACCAGAAGTTTGGGAATGAGGCGTGGCGCGTAGCGCAAGTCAATAACTTGCCCTACAAACGCAAAGGAATCGGCGTTGCGCTCGTCATGCAAGGCACAGCCATCCCCTACCTCGACATGGGCGGCGCATCCATCAAGATGAACGACGATGGCTCTTTCAATCTTCTCGTCGGCGCGACGGACCTGGGAACAGGCTCGGATACCGTCCTCGCGCAGATGGCGGCGGAAGCGCTGGGCGTGCCGGTGGAAGACATCATCACCTATTCCTCGGATACGGACTTTACCCCGTTCGACAAGGGCGCGTATGCGTCTTCGACAACGTACATTTCTGGGACCGCCGTGACCAAAGCCGCGCAGATTTGCGCCGAACGAATCAAAATCCGCGCCGCGAAAATGCTTGGACTATCCGACTATGCGACTATCCGTCTATTCGACAAAAAGGCATGCGCGCCCGATGGCCGTTCAGTAACGCTGGCGGAAATTGCGCTGGACACACTTCACCGCAGCGAGCAGGAACAAATCATGGGCGTGGCGTCTTACGTCTCGCCGTCCTCTCCCCCTCCATTCGCGGCGCAATTCGCCGAAGTGACCGTGGATACTGAAACGGGGCAGGTCACGGTGGACAAACTCGTCATGGCGGTGGATTCGGGCGTCATCGTGAATCCTCTCACCGCGTCGGGACAAATCGAAGGCGGCATGACGCAAGCCCTCGGTTATGCCGTCTGCGAAGAGATGCGCTACGACGAGAAAGGTCAAGCCATCGAACGCGACTTCGACCGCTATCACATCTTCCGCGCCGACGAAATGCCCGAACTGGAAACCATCTTCGTGGAAACGTTCGAGCCGACGCATCCGTTTGGGGTCAAGGCGGTGGCGGAAATCCCGATGGACGGGGTCGCGCCTGCTGTGGGCAACGCGATTCTGGACGCGCTGGGCGTGAACATTGACTCCAATCCCGTCACGCCCGAAAAGGTTTGGAGGGCGATAGTCGGCGGTTGATAGTCGTCAGTGAGAAATAAACATCCCAGACTTCCGAAGCATGGGAGACTTCAGAAGTCTGGGATTTGTCTTTGCGCTGAGAAGACCCCTTTTGCGCGCTACACCGTTTTTTCGCGCATAACCGAGCTAAGATAGTCCATCGTAGCGACCACCACCGCAATCGCCAGCATTTGCGTGGAAGCCTGACGGTAGTT
>JAIWOB010000125.1 GCA_020217065.1 Chloroflexota bacterium
GACATGTCGGCAAGGCGATTGTCCACCTGGCAAAATGGCTGGGATTCCGCGTTGCGGTCAGCGACGACCGCGCCGAGTTATGCACGCCTGAAGTCACGCCTGAAGCGGACGCCTACTATCCTGTGCCGATGAGCGAACTCCCCAAACACACGCGAATTGACCGCCGCACTTTTCTGATATTGACTACAAGAGGTTCGAGCGTAGACGTGGACGGTCTCGCCCCCCTTCTCGACACGCCCGCCGCGTACATCGGCGTCATCGGCTCAAAGCGCAGATGGGCGACAACCGTCAAAGGTCTGAAAGCGCAGGGCGTTTCCGAAGAAAAAATCGCCAGGGTTCATTCCCCGATGGGCTTGGAATTACAGGCGGAGACCCCGGAAGAAATCGCCGTCAGCGTCATGGCGGAAGTGCTGATGATTCGAGACAAGGGAACGGGAAAACAGATGAAAGCCGGAGAAGAGGTTGTTCGCCGTCAATAAAACAAAAGCGGGAAACGGCTTGGAGCGGCGAAACGTTTCGAGTCCAGGCGCGTAAAAAGATAAGACAAACGGTTCTTGCGTCAACAGATTCATTCGGCTTATAATTTGTTCGCAGCGATAAAAAAAGGAGAAACCATGGCAAGGATTTTCGACGTCATCGAATATGCAAACGAAATGAACGAAGAAATCGTTCATCGCTTTCCAGAGCAGGGAATCGGGGATTTTCGCATCGGCTCCCAAGTGATTGTGCGCGAGACTCAGGCGGCGGTCTTTTTCCGCGACGGCAACGCGCTGGACGTCTTTAAAGCGGGGCGGCACACCATCGCAACGGCGAACATCCCCTATTTGATTGATTACATCGGCAAGGCGTTCAATGAGCGCACCCCCTTCCCCGCCGAAGTGTACTTCGTCTCGATGAAGGAATTCGCAAACAAAAAATGGGGAACGCCTCAGCCCATCATCGTCCGCAACCCCGGCATGGGGCTGGGCGTGGCGTTGCTGCAAGGCTTTGGCACGTATTCCTTTCAGGTAAAAGACCCGCAGCAGTTCGTAACCCAAATTGTGGGCGCGCAAGGAACTTACCGCACCGCCGATATCGAAGAGCGGCTGCGCACGATGCTGTTGTCTAAACTTCAGGACACGCTTGGCGAAACCGCCGCAAAGCATTCCGTCCCTGAAATCATTGGCTTGACCGAGGAACTCGGCGCGGCTGTGCGCGTGAAAGCCAAGGATGACTTCGAAGCCATTGGTCTAACGCTGAAGACTTTCTACATCGGCAACTTGAAGCCCTCCGAAAAGTCGGCTCAGGAATTGCGCGATATGGGGATGCTCGACATGGCGACCTATACTCAATTGCAGGCGGCGGACGCGATGCGCGACGCAGCCCAGAATCAGAGCGGCGGCGCAGGTCTGACGGCTGGCATTGGTGCCGGAATGGGAATCGGCAACTTGATGGGACAAGCGCTGCAAGGCGGAATGCAGAATACCGGCGCGGGCGGCGCTCCCGCCGCAGGCGCAAAAATGCCCGACATCATGACCCCCGCCGAAGCGGCTCAGTTCATGAAAGTCACCGAAGAAGACATCATGGCTGCCATCAACGACGGCAGCCTGAAGGCGAAGAAGGTCGGCAAGGCTTACCGTATCAGCAAGGATAATCTTGAAAGTTTTATGAATAGTTAGTTTCCAGCCGCCGAGCGTCCCGAAGGTTTTGACAAGCCTTCGGGACGCTTTATTATTCCAATTCGCCCATCACATCCGGGACGCTGTCGAGCAGGTCGCCGGCGAGGACGGAAGCCGTTGAGCCGAGGTCTTCGGCGGCAACGAGACCCGCCTGGGCGTGGATGAAGGCGCCAGCGACAGCGGCATCGTAAACGTCAACCCCCTGGGAAAGCAAGCCGACAATCAAGCCCGCCAAAACGTCGCCGGTGCCGGCGCGGGCTAGAGCGGGAGAAGCGACAGGGATGACGGTCATTTTCCCATCCGGCGCGGCAACCACGGTAAACGCGCCCTTCAAAACCACAACGCGTCCCCATTCCTTTGCATACTGAAGAGCGACCTCATCCTTTCTTTGCAGGATTTCCTCGCGGGAAAGCCCCGTCAGCGCAGACATTTCGCCGATGTGCGGCGTCAGCGCGGCGGAAGAGGGAACTTTCTTATGCCAGTCTGGAATTTTGGCGAGATGCCGCAAACCGTCCGCGTCTATTACGGTGGGAAGTTTGACGTTTGAAATCGCCTCCTCGACAAATTTGGCGGTCGAAGGATGAGCGCCCAAGCCAGGTCCAATTAAAAAGGCGGTGGGACGCTGGAGATGATTCAACAAAACGGCGGCCGCTTTTTCTGAAATAAAACCCGCCTCGTGCGGGAGCAAAACCCAAGTGGCTTCGGGAAGGCGTCCCGCAAGGACAGGGTGCAAAGGTTCGGGAACGGCAAGCGTCACCAGCCCCGCGCCGGCGCGGTAGGCTGCGGCTCCAGCCAGCAAAGCGGCGCCGGTGTAGTTTTGCGAACCGGCGGCAATCAACGCCGTCCCAAACGTTCCCTTGTGAGAATCAAGGGGGCGGTCAGGCAAAAGCCCGGCGACCAGTTCGTAATCCGCGACTTCGGACTGAATCCCATAAAACGAATCAAGTTCCAGCGGCAAACCTATATCCACAACAGTTAGTTCGCCGACAAATTCGAAGGCGGGCAATTTCAAAAGTCCCCGCTTGACAGCCGCCATGCACACCGTCAAGTCGGCGGGAATACATTCAAGTGCGGTTTTGCCGGAATCGCAGTCTACGCCGGAGGGACAATCTACGGCGATAACAAAGGGCGGCTCTTCCATAAGTTCCATCGCCAAAAGCGTTTGTTCCAGGATGGCGGCGGCATCGTCGCGGAGAGGGAGTTTGAAGCCTGTGCCAAGCAGCCCGTCGAGCAAAACGTCGGCGGAAGAAAGGGCGGCTTCGTCAAAATCCACGCCCGCTGCGGCGAAGGTCGCGCGCCCGCCGGCGGCGCGCAGTTGAGCGACTAATTCATCCTCTTGCTTACGCTTGAAAATATAAGCGCTCGCATGAAAGCCTTCTTCCGCAAGGCGGGTCAGGGCGATGAGGGTATCTCCGCCGTTATTGCCAGGACCAACCAGCCCGAACACGTTTTGCCAGCCGTTTTTGGAAAGAACTTCGGCGGCGGTTTCTGCAAGTCCGCGCCCCGCGTTTTGCATCATTTCGGCGTAAGATAAGCCGCGCGCATTCGCCTCCTTTTCGATGGCAATCATTTGGGATACGGTCACGAGTTTCATGCCTTCTCCATTCTCAATGTGAAAATTCAACTTTATTTCCTTAATATACCGCAGTCCTTCCTTTTAGCCGCTTCCAAATCTTGATAGTCTTTGATAGCCGCGCCGCATAGAATGAAGAGCGGAAAGGATGTGAACCCCATGGAAATCCCACGACATTGGAGACTTAAACAACAGCGATACAATTTGAGCGGCAGGGTGTGCCCGCACTGCGAAAACAAAATCTTCCCGCCGCGAAGCGTTTGCCCCAATTGCGGAGGCGACTTAAATCAGGCTCCCGCCAGCGTCTCAAGAGTCGACGCTTACACAACGGTTTATAAACCCTCTGCGAAAGAAGTTGCAATTTCCGCCCTTCTTGAAGAACGGGTTGCGGCATAGCAAATTGATTTTCTCCAAAGACTGGACGCCATCGCCGTCCAGTCTTTTTATTTGTCAAAAATACTCTTGAATTTTTCTTATTTTTGCCCTATACTATATTTATCTGGTAAAACCACCAGCCACAAACTATGCGAAGCCCTATTGAGCCTATTAAAGCGCAAAGCCTAAAGGAAGCCTGCGTCAACCGTTTGGAAGAGTTAATTCTTTCCGGCGAATTGCAAATTGGCGAACAACTTCCCTCTGAGCGGGATTTTGCCGCCCGCATCGGGGTCAGCCGTCCCGTTCTGCATGAGGCGCTTGTGGATTTGGACGCCAAAGGGTTGGTGAAAATCGTCCCGCGGCGCGGGGTTTTCGTCAACGATTACCGCCGCTCCGGTTCGATGGCAATTTTATCTTCCCTGTTGACTTATCATAACGGACGCCTCGACCCAGCGTTTACCCAAAGCCTGATTGATATGCGCTTGGTTGTGGAAATGGAAACCGCGCGGCTTGCGGCGCAAAACCGCAAAGAAGCCCAATTGGCGGAACTTCACGTTCTGCTTGAAGACGAGCAAAAAGCCGCCTGCTGCGACCCGCAATCCTTGACCGAACTTGACTTTTCGTTTCACCTCTCAGTCGCCATTGCGTCCGGCAACCTGGTTTACCCCCTCATTATCAATTCGTTCAAAGGCGTTTACACGAGCCTGACCGGCGAATTCTTCCGCAAATATTATGGAACGGACGTAGCGGAAAACGTTCGTCAATTTCACGTCAGAATCGTAGACGCCATTGAGCGAAAGGACGCCGAGAACGCCGCCAGCGTCATGAGGGAAATGCTCCGTCACGGAGAATCTTATTTGAAAGGAGAAAGACCATGACCACATGCGAAGTCGCAGAAAAACCCCGCTTCGCCATCAAAACGCCCGCCAATCTTTCGCCGCGTATTGCATGGCTGCGCGATTATTATTTTCAGGGCGTGGAGCGCAAATGGAATAATGAATATACCGCCTGGACGACGGGCGCTCCCTGGGATTTCCAATACAACGAACTGTCGTTTTACATCGTCCCAGAGACCTACGCCTTCCTCCAGACCTTTCGTTCCTCCTTCAAGCAGAGCGCGCGCCGCGTAGAACTCCATCCCGATTTTTGGAAGTGGAGCCTGCCGGAGCGCCGCGCCTGGTTCAACCGCGAAGTCATGGTGAATTATCTGCCAAAGGAAATCCTGCCCGGCGACCTGATTGCCGGCGCGCGTTTCAACGTCATGACTTCCTCCTGCCTGAATAAAAAGGAAACCCAGGAGCGGGATAAATTGGTTTACGGTCCAAAGGGAGCGCGGGCGGCAATGCTTTGGTTTCACAATCACGGCTACGGAAACGCAGGCGCAACTTCGGGACACCTTATCCCCGATTATCAGAGAATTATCCGCGAAGGCTGGAAGTCGGTCAACGCCGAGTTGGAGACAATCTACGCCGGACTTTCGGGAGCGGAAAAGCGGGGGAAAAAAGGCGGGCAACTGCGCGCGATGATAACCGCCTCGACAATGGCGCGCGACCTGGCTGCCGAATATTCCAAAGAATGCCTCAATCTAGCGAACGCCGAATCCGACGCCGTTAGAAAAAGGGAATTGCTCCAAATGGCGGACAATTTGACGCGAGTCCCATGGGAGCCGGCGCAGACTTTCTGGGAGGCTGTGCAATCGCTTTGGCTAACCCACATGCTGGTCATGTCCGACGAGAATTACCCAGGTCCCGGCGACTCCTTCGGGCGGCTTGACCAGTATTTATACCCGCTCTGGGAAAAATCCATCCGCGAAGGCATGGATGTTGAGTTTGGCAAGGAAATCCTGAAATGCTTTTGGATTCACTGCAACACCGCCTACGACGGCATGATTCGCACAGGCGGCAATCAGGGCATCACGGCGGGATACGGTCAACTCTTTACCATTTCAGGGATGGGCGCAGGCGGACGCGACATGACCAACGATTTAACTTATATCCTGTTGGACGTGATTGACGAAATGTCGCCCATTTTGGAGCCAAAACCCAACGTGCGCCTCCATCGCGGTTCGCCCGAAAAACTGCTCGACCGCGTGGTGGAGATGATTGCATCCAGCCAGGGGTCCCCCTTCCTGCTCAACTTCGACGAGCGCTCAATGGCTGGTTTGATGCTCGAAGCGAAGAAATCGGGCGCGGAACGCCTCATCAACGAAAACAACGTCTTTGATTATGCGCCGGTGGGCTGCCTGGAAAATACAATGGCAGGCAACGACCGCTCCGGCACAGTGGACGCCAACCTAAACCTCCTCAAAGCGGTGGAATTGACCCTGACCGGCGGCTACGACCTGATTCCCTTTCGGGATGAAATAACGGGCAAGACCGATAAGCGAATCCGATGGGGAGAGGACACCGGCGACCCGACTCAATTCAAAACCTGGGAAGAATTCTGGGAAGCATATGCCGCGCAAACCCGCCGCATCGTCCGCCGTATCGTGGAATTATACGAACAATCCGAGGCGATTCGGGCGAAGTACTTCCCCACCCCCTACCTTTCCTGTCTCGTCAAGGGCTGCGCGCAAAAAGGCTTGGACGTCAACGAAGGCGGAGCGGAACTCAATTATGTAACCATTGAAGCGGTGACTTACGCCACCGCCGTCGATTCGCTGCTGGCGGTCAAGCATCTGGTGTACGACACAAAGGCTTGCAGCATGGCGGAATTGATTCAAGCGTTGAAGGATAATTGGGTGGGGCATGAGGTTTTGCAAGCCCGCGCCCTTCACAAAACCCCAAAATACGGACGCGACGACGACTACGCCGACGCCCTTGCCAGACAGGTGATGGAACTTTGGACGGAAGAAACCTGGAAGCATAAGACCAAATCTACAAACCGCCAATTCCGCCCTGGGATGTTGTCGTGGAATTATTGGGTGGCGGATTCTTTCATCCTGCCCGCCAGCCCAGACGGACGTCCGCGCGGGAAATTTCTTTCAAACGCGCTTTGCCCGTCCAACGGCGCCGACATCAACGGACCTACCGCCAACGTCAACTCGGTCGGCAAGGCGTTAGGCGGAAAAGCCGCCGACGGCAAAGGCGACTGGGCGGATTACTTAAATCTGCTCCCAAATGGCGGCAGCCACACCATGACTTTCAACCCCTCCATCCTGCGCGACCCCGAACACCGCGAGAAATTCAAAGCCTTTATAAAAGGCTATATCGAAAACGGAGGCTCCGCCCTGCAAATTAACCTGATTGACGCCGACATGCTGCGCGACGCTCAAAAACACCCGGAAAATTACCGCCACCTTCTCGTGCGCGTCACCGGCTACAACGCCTACTTCACCTCCATCGGGCGCGAACTTCAAAACGAAATCATCGCCCGCGAATCTCATCAGATGCGATGACCAGCGGAAAAATTTTGCACCTCCAGCGTCTTTCCACAGAAGACGGACCGGGCATTCGCACGACGGTCTTCTTCAAAGGATGTCCTCTGCGCTGCGACTGGTGTCACAATCCTGAAAGCATTTCTTCGAGCCTGCAAACCCAGTGGTTCTCAACCCGCTGTCTGGGATGCAAAACCTGCGTCGAGACCTGTCCCAACGACTGCCTTTCCTTGACGGAAAACGGCATTGTCATCAACCGCGAAACCTGTCAAACATGCGGCAAATGCGCCGAAGCCTGTCCGTCGGGCGCGCTCGAAACGATAGGCAAGACTGTGACCGTTAACTGGCTGCTGTCGGAACTTTTGAAAGACCGCGCCTACTACGAAAAGTCGGGCGGCGGAGTGACGCTCTCCGGCGGAGAGCCGACCTTCCAGCCTGAGTTTGCCGAAACGCTTCTGCGCGAATTGAAAGAAAACGAGATTTCCACCGCCCTCGACACCTGCGGCTTGTGCTCGCGGCGAACTCTTGACCGCCTTCTGCCGTACGCCGACTTAATCCTATTTGACCTCAAACTATTCGACCCGATTCTGCATCGGAAATTCACAGGCGCGGCAAACGAACAGATTTTGGAAAACCTGGAATATGTCCGCAATTACATTCACAGCCAGAAGCGTCCCATCGCCTTGTGGATTCGCACCCCGCTCATCCCCGCAGCGACCGCCACGACGGATAACCTGATTGCAATCGGCCGCCACTTGGCGGATAAACTCAACGGGACGGTGTCCCGCTGGGAACTGTGCGCCTTTAACAACCTCTGCCGCGACCAATACGCCCGTCTCGGAATTTCCTGGAAGTATGAGCAAACCCCGCTGATGACCGCAGAAGATTTGGCGCGTTGCGAACAAGCCGCCAAATCCTGCGGGATTCGCCCAGACATCGTCCTCGTCACAGGCGCCGCCCGCGCGCTGGAAACAACTTAGGAGAAACCATGCAACCCCTAACCGCCTTTTCGGAAGAAGACATCCAAAACACCAAACCGGAGATGAAAATTGGCTTGCTGGCGACTGTCACGCCGGAAGGTTTCCCCCATATCACGCTACTTTCCTCTCTCATGGCTTGCGCGCCGTCCAAAATGTGTTTCGGACAATTCGTCGAAGGGACATCCAAAAAACACATCCTTGAAAATCCGAAGGTTGGATTTCTCATCATGAGTCTGGACAAAAACCTCTGGCGCGGCAAGGCAAATTACACTCATCGAGTCAAAGAAGGCGCGGAATACGATTATTACAACAACACGCCAATGTTCCGTTACAACGCCTACTTCGGCGTGCATACCGTCTATTATTTCGACTTGGTCAACCAAAGCGGAAAATCTCCCCTGCCCATGAACAAAATCGTCGCCGCCGCCGTTCAAACAAGGCTGGCGCGCGCTTTCGGGCGCAAAACGGCAAAGGAAGAAGTCGCCAACCGCTGGACGCGCGATTTTTTAAATAAAATGGACAACCTAAAATTCCTGTCCTATGTCGGCGCGGACGGTTACCCTCTCATCATTCCCGCCATTCAAACTCAAAGCCTCGACTCGGCGCGCGTCTTGTTTTCCACTTCGGCGTATTCGGACGAAATAGAAGCCATTCCGGCGGGGGTTCCCCTTGCCGTCTTTGGCATGGCGCTGACGATGGAAGACGTACTCCTGCGCGGAACGTATCAAGGCGTCCGCCGCATAGGAGGAATCAAAGCCGGAGTTGTCGAACTGAATTGGGTCTACAACCCAATGCCGCCGGCACCGGGGCAGGTTTACCCTCCACTAAAGTTGAATCCCGTACGGCAATTTTAGAATCGCGCGTCAAAAAGCCGCTCCGCGAGGGGCGGCTTTTTCGATTGACGCATTGCGGCTTAATGTGCTAAACTGAAAGCGCTTTCATAAAAATATGCCGCACGGAAAAAAATCTCCAACCATTTACGATGTCGCAGAGCTTGCTGGCGTAAGTATATCAACCATTTCGCGCGTCTTGAACTCGCCAGACAAGGTTAACGTGAAAACGCGCAAGCGCGTGATGGAAGCCATTGACCGGCTTGGATTCGTTCCGCGCGCCGAAGCGCGCGCGCACGCGCTCCAAAGCGCAAACCGCATCGGAGTGCTGACGCCATTTTTCACGGCGCCGTCCTTTGTGCAAAGATTTAGGGGCGTCGCCTCGGCGTTGTCAAAGGAAAATTACGAACTGGTTATTTACCCGGTGGATTCGGTAGACCACCTGCAGGGGTATATTTCCTCCATTCCGTTAATGAGAACGATTGACGGTTTAATCATTATGTCGCTCTCCCTGGGCGACCAGGACGCCCAACGACTATCCAACAACGGCATGGAAACCGTCCTAATCGAATACTCCCACCCGAAACTAAACAGCATCCTGATTGACGACGAATACGGCGGGCAAATGGCGGCGGAACATTTGATAAGCAAAGGGCACACGCTCCTTGCATTTTTAGGAGATATTGAGCCGCCTGAGAAATACGCCATCCACCCGGTCAAGTCGCGCTTGCAAGGATTCAAGCGGGCGCTGCGGGAAGCGGGAATACCGCTCTCCGAACCTTATATTCGTTCCGTGCCATACAGCCAGGAAGAAACGAAAAAAGCCGCTCACGAATTGCTCACCCTGCCAACCCCTCCATCGGCGATTTTCGTCGCCTCGGATATTCAAGCGTTAAGCGTAATGAAGGTTGCGCGCCAACTAAACATTCGCGTTCCGCAAGACCTTGCCATTATCGGTTTCGACGACATTGACGTCGCCGAACACGTCGACTTGACGACCATTCGCCAGCATCTGGACGAATCCGGCAGGCTTGCGGCGGAAATCCTGCTGGCGCGAATTAACGAACCAAGCCGTCCATTACAGCACATCAACCTGCCGCTGAACTTAATCGAGCGTTTGACAACTTGACCCTTCCCATAAAGCAAAGTTGCGTTTGAATTCAAGAAACATATTGACATTTAATAAAAATATGCTATACTGAAAATGA